>NZ_LS991949.1:600000-821059 GCF_900476125.1 Metamycoplasma alkalescens | reverse complement strand
ATTTTAAAATTATATTTTAATGTTGAAAATATTCATCATAAATCATTCTTTTTCTTTTAATTATTGACATTTTATTGACATTAAATATAACAAATAAGTGATTGAAATTAAGGACAAAAAAATTTCTTTTGATTTAAATCAACATTTTTTTAAATAAATAAAATAAAAATGTTCAAATATTTAATAAAAATTTATTTACTAAAAAAGTTTTTATTGCAATAAAAATGATCATTATTTTTAAATAACTATTTAACAAAATTATTAAATAAAAATTACTATAATTTTAATTACACTTAGTACTAAAAATTTTGGTGGCTAATCATGAAAAATAATTTCTCAAAAAAACTAAAATATTTTATAGGAATGGTTACATTGTTACCTTCTTTTATTTTTAATGTATCGTGTGTTATAGAAAAAAATAATTCTGAAAATAAGAATAACGAGATTAATCAAAATGATGATGGAAATAATAATCAAACTATAAATCCAAATAAAATCATTGATGACGAAAATCAAAAAAATCCCCATGATAATCAAACAATAAAACCAGAAGAAAATTTAAATCCAATACCTGAAGTTCAACCAAAAAATCCAGAAGAAAATTCAATACCAAATCCCAATTCTAATCCTCAAACAAACGAACCAGAAGCAAGTCCGACAAGAAATGAATCAAAAGATAGTCATTTATTTGAACTTGAAAAAATAAAAAAATTAACACCTTATGAAATTCTTAAGGAAACAAAAACTTTTAAAGAAGAAACAAAAAAATTTGAAGACTTTTTAAAAAAGGGTCCATATAATAATGGAATAGATTTTACGTTCTTAAATAGTGATAAAGAGATTAATGAAGGTTACTGAAATTTTGTTAAAAATTTAGGTGAATATGGGAATCTTGGTGAAACCCAAATTAAAAGAACAAAGTATTATAATCCAAATATTCCATTATATGGAATGATGACTCAAAAATACTTAGATACTTTTGAGGAATTAGAAAAAAATGGTGCAATAAATAAAAATTTTAGTTTCAATGATTTAATTAAAAATAATCCATTTGGGTTTTTGCCATCAAATTTAAGTCAAATGCTTTTTTACATCAATTTCTCATCTTTGGAACAATTATTTAGTGTTAAAAACATAACTAAAATAAAAAGTAGATTTAATGATATAGACGGAACTTTTGAACTACTAATTTTTACAACCGAAAATAAATATTATTTTCAAACAGATAAAGAAAAAGATAATGCCTTGAAATCAGATGTTGATTTTTTTAAATATATTTATGATAGAAGTTTTGAAATAATTTTTAAAACAAAACAATGAGAATTTCCACACAAATTCAGTAATCAATTTAGATTTACACATACACAAAAATCAGGAACAGTTTGAGTAATTGATAGAATTACAAATACTGATCCTGAATATTGGGAATTTTTATTAGCAACAAATATTCATGTTTTCAATTTAACAAATACATTTGATAAAACAATATATGAAAAATATAATAAGGATGTTTGAAATACAAATCTTCCTGGTTTTTGAGCAAACAACACAAGAGATCAAAATTTAGAAAGAAAAAATGTTTATTTAAAAACAAATCGCGGAGATACTTTTGAGCTTAATAATGATTTTGTTGTAATTGATAATGGTAAAAATTTAAGCGATAGTTTTAGTGCATATGATCAATACTTAACAGCGCCATATTTTATTCCAAGATATAATGTTAGCAATATATATCTTAATGACAGAGATGATTTGGAAAAATTTTTTGGTTCAAATAAAACTAAACATGTAAAAACTAATAATGCTGGGGCTGATTTTATAACTCTGCGTTTAAAAATTAAAAAGAATAAATTAAAAAATATTTTTCCAAGTCTAGAAAATATTATTGGAACAAACAAAGAAAAGGATTGATATATAAATTTCAATCAAAATCACTTTAGTCCTTTAAAAACACAGTTTTATGCAGGGTATCCATTAAAAAGAAATGATAATCAAAACTCAGAATTCCGAGGGGTTAAATCAACTGGTGGAGCAATTTCGAGTCAAAAAAGAATCATTTATGAAAATGACTTTCAAAAATTATGATTAAAATATGACAAGGATTTAAATAAAGAATATAACTCTGTAAATGATAATTGAAAAAAATATGAGACTAGTTTTATAAAAGGAGATGGATTTGATGAACACGGAATGCCTTTAACAATTCTTTCACAATTTAGCCAACTATATACTTATATTCCAAATGATTCGAAATTCAAGGCATTAATTCAAGGCGGATCTGGTTCAATGGTAATTGATTCTTCATTTAATTTAATTGGCATTGTTAATACACATGCAACTGATGAAAAAAACGAAACAAATGGAATTAATTTATTCCAAAGCATAAGCTCTGATTATAAAGAAAATACAAAGCCAAATATCATGGAAGATCTAAGAAAAAAATTACAATCAGATAAAATACAAACAATCAAATTGAATCCAAATAAGGTTTAAAATTTAAATAAAAAAGTAATTTAAATTTATTTCAAAAAATCATTTTTTAAAAAAGAAAATCAATTAATTTGGTTTTCATTTTTTTTAAATTTCAAACAAATTTTAAATATCTTGTTTGCTGGAATACTTTTCTAACTTTTTTTGGTAAAATAATATCAGTATTTTAATTCAATAAGACTAAAGGAGTGATATCATAATGAAAAGAACATATCAACCCAAAAAACGTAAACATATCAAAGTACATGGTTTTATGGCTAGAATGCAAACAAAAAATGGTCGTAAAGTACTAGCAGCAAGACGTGCAAAGGGAAGACACAAATTAACAGTATCAGATGAAAAATAATCCTGATACTTTTTATATTTAAATCTTGACAAAATTTAAAAAATAAGACTATGAATAAAAAAAATACTGTCAAAAAAAATTGAGAATTTCAGAAAATTCTTGATAGTCGCAATCAAGTAATTTCAAGAAATTTAATTGTTTATTTTAATAAATCCAACTATTTTAGAGTAGGAATTTCAATCCCAAAGCAATTTGCCAATGCGGTACAAAGAAATCACTACAAAAACCAAATTAGAGCAATTCTAAGAAAGATGGATGTCACTAAAATAAATTATGATACTGTCATAATCGCAAGAAAAAATTTTTTTAGTTTATCTTGAGAAGAAAAAGTTTTAGCAGTTCATAAAATTTATGAAAGGATAATTAATGGCAAAACAAAATAGTTCTAAGCATTATGATTCGTTTAGAATTAACCAATCGCCTGAAAACAAACAACCAAAATTAATTTGAAAAAAGATCTGAAAATGAATTAGAGTAACACTAGTCATTATCTTTATTACAATTGGATTGGTTGGTTGCGTGCAATCAATTGCTACAAGATCAGGAACAAAAATTGGAACAGGTCAAGAAATATATACCAAATCAGATTATGTTTCACCAAATATTGCCACTGTTAGATGAAATGAAGATCGTAATGAATTTATTGTTCCAAATTTAAATTCAACAACTGGTATAACTGTAAATACTTATCTTGGCTTGGATGATGAAAAACAAATTGCTGCTTTAAAAGAACAAGATAAAAATACTGGTGGGCATTATGGAATCTACAATGGATCTTCATTTGCCTTACAATTACAAAAAAAAGACAATGTAGATAATCAATCAAACAAAAAAGATGATTGAAAAAACATTTCTGGCTCAGAAGTAAGCAACAACCCAGGTGAAAGAGGTGTTGTTTATGGTAATGGGAAAAATTATATTTATGTAAATTTTGGTGACAGCAATGGCAATGGAAAAACCAAAACTTATAACCCAGTAAATCAAATTAGCGACATTTATTTACCATCAACAATTGCTTTTGAAACATATCAAAAATTTGAAAAACAAGAAGGTAATGAACAAGAAAAAATTACTGTTGTAACTGATTTTTCACATATTAAAAAACTTGATGTTTCAAAAGTTTCTTTATCAAGTATTGGTGGTGCAAATATTAATCAATTATTGTTATCTGATATTTTTACAACTTTAGTTGGCGAAACATTCAGAGTTTGAATCAATGATCCACAAAATCGTTCAGAATTTGCTAAAGCATTATCACAAAAAAATGGCAAGTCAATTGATGAACTTAAAAAACTAAGTAACCATCAGTTGATTGAAGAATGAAATAATTTTATTTTAAAATTTAAAGATTCAGTTGGTGCCGGTAAAGGAATTACTGAAGAAGAAGGAAAACAATTAAACAAAGTATTTTTAGCAACTTCTTCAATGATGCAAAGTTATGCCAAAATGGCTTCTTTAGATAAGGCTAATTATCAAATTAAAGATGAAGGTTTTAATAAAGAAATTGGTTTATACCAATTTTCATCAATTAGTCAAGCTGGAAATTTCAGTGAAGATTATTGAAAAAGAAATCTTTTAGCAGATGATGCATTACTACCACAAAAAAAATTAGTTAGTTATAAAGACCACTGAAGTCAAGGACCATTTTATGGATTATTTGTATACCCTGTTTCACAATTCATGAATGCAATCATTCGGGGATTAGGAACAACTGGTTGAAGCGTTGTATTATCATTAGTTGTAACTGTTATTATTGTAAGAATCATTACTTTCTTACTAACAGCAAAATCAATCTTTAGTGCCCAAAAAATGGAAGAAATTAACCAAAAGAAAGCAAAAATTGATGCTAAATATCAAGCCTACAAAGGTGATAAACAAATGCAACAACGTAAGCAAATGGAAATCATTGAACTTTATAAGAAAGAAAAAATTTCACCAACAGCACAATTGGTCTCTTCATTTATTACACTTCCGATTTTAATTGTTGTCTTTAGAATCATTTCTACACTTCCAGAAATTAAGCAAGCAACTTTATATTCAATCCAATTCTCAGCTACTTCATTATTTAGAATCTTTAAGGTTGGAGAATTGCAGTATCTTCCAATCATTATTCTTTCAATTGGAATTCAAATTATTGCCCAATTCATGCCAAAATTGCTACAGCTCAAAAAGAAAAAATTCTTGCGGGCTGATGCTTATCAACGGGCTGAGATGAAAAAATCAAACAAAAGAACAATCTTATTACCAATTATATTTTCATTCATCGGAATTCTTTTTAGTGCTGGATTGCAAATTTATTGAATTATTGGAGGAATTTTCACAATCATTCAACATGTTGCAATTCATTATATCCAAAGAACAAAATGATACAAGAATAAATTGGGACCATGATTATTTAAAACTGCTTAATTAAAGACTAAAAATAAATTCAAGTTAAAGATTTAGATTAATAAATATAATCTTTTTCCTAATAACTTGAATTTTTTTATTTTTTTTAAAAAAAATGAAATTTATTTCATTAATAAAAATAAAATAAGCACTTTTTTTAATGCTTATTTTAAATAATTAAAATTATTTTCTAAAATCAATAACTGCCCGACCAAGAAATTCACCTTTTTCAAGTTTGTCAAAAATCTCAGCAACTTCATCTAGCTTAACAACTTTTGTAACTTCTGATTTTACTAGTCCTCTTGCAGCATAATCTAAAGCCTCTTGTAAATCCTTACGTGTTCCAACAATTGAACCAGCTAATTCACGTTCCAATAAAACTGTTCAAAATACTGAAACACCAAATTCATCTTTCCCTAATTTATCTTTCGCAGGTAATCCAACTAAAACTTGACGTCCACCACGACGAAGCATTTCCATGCCTTGGTTTGCTGCAGCTGTGGCAACAGATGTATTAATCACACCATGTACACCGCCTTGAGTAGCTTTAATTACTTCTTCAACAGCATTTACTTTTTTACTATTAAAAGCAAACTCAGCCCCTGATTTAAGTGCTAATGCAACTTTATCATCGTTTAAATCAATTCCAATTGGACGATATCCCATTGCTTTGGCATATTGAATCGCCATTTGTCCTAAACCACCAACACCAATTACTGCCACAAAATCACCAGGTTTTAATTTTGCTTGTTTGACTGCTTTATAAGTTGTTACTCCGGCACATACAACTGGTGCTCCAGTTACAATATCAAGATTTTTTGGCACCAATCCAACAAAGTCTTCATGACCAATTGCATATTCAGCATATGATCCATCTTTTGTATAGGCTGACATATTTTGATTTGGACATAATGTTTCTCGACCTGACAAACAATATTCGCAATGTCCGCATGTATCATGCAATCAAGCTAAGCAAACTCGATCTCCAACTTTTAAATGTGTACAACCTGGACCTAATTTTTCAACAATCCCAATTCCTTCATGACCTGGAATTAAGGGATATTTTGGTTTAACCAATCAATCATAATTTGCAGCATGTAAATCAGTGTGACAAATTCCACTTGTTTCCATCTTAATTAAAACTTCTTTTTCTTTTGGTTCAGGAATATCTACCAATTCAACACTCCATTTTCGTGGTTCACGAACCACAAAAGCTTTCATCTTAGCCATACTTCCTCTTTTTTATTAACAAATTTGTAATATTTAAAATAGTTTATTTTTTATATTTCTTCATTAAAAATTATACTCATTTTGACATTTACAAAATTAAAGAAAATCAAGTTTTTTTGTTTTTTTAGTCATCTCAATAAGTATTTAAAAAGATAAATAAAAAATAAGCTAATTTTAAAATTATTTTTAGCTTATTAATTTGTTTAAAATATATTAATTTAAAACTATTTTCTTATTGATTTAGATTAAAAAATTCTTCAATTCCAAATGATATTGTTTTGTCATTTCTTAAGTTATAAATAATATTTGGATTTAAATAACCTTTTTTAATTTCAGCATTTGTAATACTCAAATTATTTTTATATAAAGCAATTTCTTTTAGTTTAATTGGGTCCTTTTTATCTTTTTCTTTTTTAATTTCTTCACCAGTTACTGGATTTATTTGGTTGACAAAAACATTGGTTAATGAATTGCCAATAACTCCAATGTTGCCAATTGGTGTATATAAATTTTTTTGAGAATCATAATATTTATTAATTCTTGATTCATCTAAATCTGGTTTTTGGTCAATAGAAAAATAATTCGGAGATAAATATTGCTTTCGATTTGAATATAAATTTATGTGAACATGAGACATTCAGCCGCCATTTGATGCTTCATTGCCCAAATATCCAATAATTGTTCCTTTTTTGATTTCTTTTGGTGATTGAGGAGTAATTCCTTCAGCAACATTGATCGCTCTTTTATCTACCATTTTCCCAACTGTTGATTTTAAATCTATAATTGGATTATTTAAAGTTTTTTGAGCATCTAAATGTAAAAATGAAAGATAAATATCTGATTTGTTATCATTCAAATAAATTTCTTTTTCTTTTGGACTTCAATCCAAATTAGCAACCGGGATTTTTATCACAACAACAGTTCCAACACCTGTTCATGCATTCTTGGCAGGTAATTCATAAGCAGCAATCATTTGGCCATCATATGGCATAACAATTGCTTGATAATCTGGAGCTAAATAATCTTCACCAAAATGTAAAAATGAAGGTGTTTTAATATTGTCATTTCCATAAAATCCACGTGAAATCCCATATCCACCAGAAAAAATTGATGAATTATAAGCTATAAAAAAATCCTTTTTAATACTTGCTAAATTTGTTGTTGTGATTCGGTCTGTCACAAAATTAGGTGCTTTAATATTTCTTTTTGTAAATTCTTTTTCAAATAACAAACTGTCTTTATTTGTACCTAAATATTTTTTAATAATAATTGGTTGAGTTTGATTTTCTAAATAAACATTTAAACTAACTTCTGATTGTCTGAAATTTATTGATTTCAAATTCATTACTTCAATTTTTTTAATACTTCTATTATTTGATTTAATGATTAAATTATCTTTTTTTAAATTAGTATGATCAGTATTGATTTCATTTTGAAAAATTGTACTAATTTTAATTGTTTCTTTTAATTTCAAGTAAGTTAAAAATTCGTTATCAAACTTAAATTTAACATTAAAAGTAATTCCTGCTTCAGGAACTGAATTTGTTAATTCTTTTTTATTTTGTTTTGAATCAACATTAATCACACCTAATCTAATCTTTAAAATTCCTTCATTTCTAGCTAAGGTCTCATCATTAAAATCAACATCAAATGCAGTCATTTTCAATTTAATTTTTTCATTGTGAGAATTTTCTTTTTGAAGATTTTCAAAAATTGAATTTTTTATTGCAAAAATTTCATTTAATTGCTTTGTATCCAATTGATTTATTCCTCATTTTTCAATAAGATCTTGCATTGTCTTACTATTCATTGAATCTTTTAATTGAATTTCGAAATCAGAATCCTTAATTGCTTTAATTTTTTGATAAACATTGAGCAAATCACTATATTTTTCTTTATCTTTATATTTAACGTTTGCAACTCTTAATTTAATTGCTTGATTGATAAACATTCCTTTTGCATATTCAGCTTTATCATGGTTTTCTAAATATAGTCTTACATTAACTGGAATTAAAATATCAAAATAATTTCCCGGGTCATAAAAGATATTATTATAATCAACACTAAATTTTAATCTTTTTAAAAAATCGTCACTTAGTTGAAATTGTTTTTCAATAATTGATTTGAACTTAGTTTGATTAAAATCCATATATTTAATCAAAAAATTATTTTTCATCAGTTGATCAAAAGTCACATTTTTAGGATCAGCACCATTTTTAAAAATAAATAAATCGTCATGATCTATTTTTTCAAAATAATCATTAATTTCATTAAGAATATGAATTTGGTTATACTTTTCAAATTTTGCTTGAATGTCTTTGTTTTGATTAAAATCTGAATTTAAAAATATTTCAGGAATATCTTTTTTATTTAATGATGGTTGCGAGCAAGAAATCAAACTTGCAATTGGTACTAATCCCAAAGAACCAAACATTGAAAATAATCATAATTTTTTAGTTGTAAATTGTCTTTTTTGATGTTTTTGTGTCACAGTATTTTCCTATTATTTTTAAAATTAAGAAAGTGAAATAATTGCCTTTGTTTGAATTTTAATTGCAATGCAAATAAAAGCAATAATGATTGGGATTAAAATTGTTAATAGAATAACAATTAGCAATTTAGTTCATTGCATCAAATAATTTTTTTTCTCTTTATTTCTTTGCTCTTTATCAAGTTTTAAATAAATAATGCTCTGCATGATTATTTCAATAATTGGAAAAATCAAATGGAAAGCAAAAAAATTAAAAAATGAAGAAATTAAAATAATTACACCAATTACAACTAATTGTGCCAAATGCAATTGAAAATGATTGCTTGAATAAGTTGCAGTATTAATCATTCCAATAAAAGGAAATAAAAGCATTAATAATAATATAAAAAAGCTTTCTTTAACTACAAAACGACCAATTGATAAGTTTGATTTATTTGCAAACAATGATAAAAAAGTTAATTCATTGGTTTTATTTTGTTCTAAATTTTTTTTATTGACAAATTTATATAAGCAAAAAAATATATAAAAAAATAAAAGTCCGAATAATCCTCCTAAAATCTGTCCTCCAATTAGATATGGAATTCCCTTCACGATTGGTTGACCAAGAATTCCTTTTGCTAAAGGTGTTTGTCCAGAAGCGCCATACCCTAATAAAAAGGAATTAAAAATTACTATTAAAGGATTAATCATCAAATGAATTGGATTACGCGAACCAATTGCACTTAAACCAATTGGAACTAAGATTGAAATAAAAGTTGCAAGCACAAATCCAAGTGTTAAAAAAATCTTATTTTCATTCTTTTTTAAAATCACTGCAATCAATTTTCAAACTAGACAAAAAAATACTAATAAAAAAACTGCAATTATTTCAAAAGTGAATACAGTTGCATTGAAACTTGAGTCTAATACTCTTCGAGGCGTATTCATTTATTATTCACATTCCTTTGTTTTTTTCTTATTACATATTGAATTTTTTAAGATTTATATTGAATAAATTTTTTGCTGATTAAGTCTTTATATAAAATTTATTCAATAGTATTTTACTCTTATAACATTTCTTATAATTAAAAATACTTAATTTAAATAAAAATTTAAAAAAGGATTTGCAATTTGATCTTTTGATTTCGTCACTTTTTTATATTTACAAGATTGAATATTTTTTTAGACTTATTCTTATTGTTTTTGCAAATAAATTAAAATCACTATTGAAATATTTGAAATAATGGACCTAAGATTTAATTAATAAGAAAAAAAGAACTTATTTTAAGAATTAAATATTTATCTAGTTTTGATATGGGAGTAAAATAATATATGGTATATATGAATATATAGAATGTTTGAATAAATCAATTTTATTTGTATTTAATAATTTGGTTTTAAAAATACAATAAAGAAAGGATATTGAAATGAAAATTATTGTATTAGGTACTAATCATGCTGGTACAACAGCAGTTAGAACACTAAAAAGATTAGATCCTAGTTGTGAAGTAACAACCTATGATAAAAATGATGCAATTTCTTTTTTGGGATGTGGAATTGCTTTATGAGTTAAATGTGAAATTAAAGATCCTAACATGCTATTTTATGCATCACCCGAAATTTTAAAGAATGAAGGCATCAATGTTTTTATGAACCATGATGTTTTAGCCATTGATGATAAAAATAAATTTATTACAGTTAAGGATTTAAAAACTGGTCAACTAAAAACAGATCATTATGATAAATTAATTGTTGCAACTGGAACATGACCAATAATTCCACAAATTCCTGGTGTGGATTTAGATGGTGTGCAAATTTGTAAAAACTATTATCATGCCAAAAAAATATTGGAACATAACCTAGATAATAACTATAAAAAAATCGCTGTTGTTGGCGCTGGTTATATTGGCGTTGAATTAGTTGAAGCTTTTAAAAAATATGGTAAAGATGTTACATTAATTGATGTTGCAAATCGAATTATGCCATTTTATTATGACCATGAATTTACTGATTTAATGCAAGAAAAAATGAAAGCTGATGGTGTTAAATTAGAATTAAATTCAAAAGTAATTGAATTCAAAGGAACAAATGGCAAAGTTACCCAAGTAATTACAAATAATGGGGCAATTGATGTTGATTATGTAATCCTTTCAGTTGGAGTAAGACCTCAAACAAAAATACTTGAAGGAATTTGTGATTTAGATGAAGGTAAAGCTATTGTCACAAATGAATTTATGCAAACAACCAATCCAGATATTTATGCAATTGGCGACTGTGCACAAGTATTCAATAAAGCAATGAACAAAAAAATGCCAATCCAATTAGCTACAACAGCAATTCGAACCGGGGTAACGGCTGCTACTAATATTATTCGGGGTAATGTTTTAAAATCACCTGGTTATACTGGAGCAAATGGAATTTCAGTTTTTGGACTAAATATGGCTAGTGTTGGAATCAGTGTTGAAGCAGCAAAAAAAATGAATCTGGAAGTTGACTCAATTTATTTTAAAGATTTAGACCGCCCAGAATTTATGTCTTCAACAAATGAAGTATTATTTAAGGTTATTTGAGAAAAGAAATCAAGAAGAATCATTGGAGCTCAAGTAGCAAGTGAAAAAAATCATACTGAAACAATGTATATGATGGCTTTGGCAATTCAAAAAGATTTAACGATTGATGAATTACCACTAATTGATATTTTCTTCTTACCACATTTTAACAAACCATTTAACTTTATTTCCCTAGCTGGATTAGAAGTTTTAGGACTTAACTACTTCAAAAATAAAGATAAAAAATAATTATGATCAATCTATTAATTTCAAAATATCATGATCCTGCAATGAATTTAGCAATTGAGGAATATTTAACATATCATTATCAAACAAAAGATCCAATTGTATTTTTTTGACAAAATGCAAATACGATTGTTGTTGGTCGAAATCAAAATGCTTTTGCTGAGATTAATATTAATGAAGCAAAAAAAGATGCTGTCAAAGTTATTAAAAGAAATACAGGTGGTGGAACTGTTTACCAAGATTTGGGCAATGTTTGTTATTCTTTAATTGTTGATAATGCAACAAATGAAGTTGATTATCAAAAAGCATTAAAACCAATTATTACTTATTTGAATAAAAATGGGATCAATGCGATATTTTCTGGAAGAAACGATATGGCAATTGATGGATATAAAGTTTCTGGTAATGCTCAATTAAAAACCAATGAAAAAACATTAATTCATGGAACCTTATTGTTTGATGTTGATTTATCTAAAATTGCAAAATATTTAATTGTTGATCCAGAGAAACTAAAACACCAACAAATTAAATCCAAACCAGCAAAAGTAAGAAATATCAAAGAATTTTTTAAAGATATTAATAAAGAAATTGATTTAAAAACATTCATTAATGATGTAGTCAATTCATACATCCAAAATGAAAAAATTAAATGAATTGAATTAAGTGAAGAAGAAAATAAAATAATTACAAATAAAAAAGTTAATAAATATGACCAATGGGATTGAACATTTGGTAAAAATACAAAATTTTCATTAGTTAAAAAAGAATATTTAGAATCAAAAGGTTTTATTAATATAAATCTTGATGTAATTGAAGGAAAAATTAAAAATATTAAAATCTATGGTGATTTTTTAGGAACACAAGGAACTGAAAAACTTGAGTCCAAATTAATCGATATTAAGTTTGAAAAAGAAGAAATTAGCAAAGTTTTAAATGAGTTTGATTTGGAAGCAATTTTTGCTAAAAACTTTACTAAAGATGATTTATTAAATTTGTTATTTAAATAATAATTAAATATAATATGAAACAAGATAAAAATAAAATTGAAAGGAAGAAAAAATTGAAATATCTAGGAAAATTTGATCCATTAAAAAATGAGATCGTTAGCATTATGGATAAAGATGGAAAAATTACTAATCCTAAACTAATGCCAGAAATTTCAAATGATGAAATTATTGATGCTTATAAAATGATGAATCTTTCACGGCGTCAAGATATTTATCAAAATACAATGCAACGTCAAGGTCGATTATTATCATTTTTATCTTCAACAGGACAAGAAGCTTGTGAAGTTGCATACATTAATGCTTTAAATAAGAAAACTGATTATTTTGTTAGTGGATATCGAAATAGTGCTGCTTGGTTGGCAATGGGACAACCACCAAGAAATATTATGTTATATTGAGTTGGAAATGAAATGGGTGGCAAAGCTCCAGATGGAATTAATTGTTTACCACCAAACATTGTAATTGGATCACAATATTCACAAGCAACAGGAATCGCATTTGCAGAAAAACATAAAAAAACAAAAGGAATTGCTTTAACTACAACTGGTGATGGCGGAACTAGTGAAGGTGAAACCTATGAAGCAATGAACTTTGCTAAACTTCGTGAATTACCATGTGTATTTGTTGTTGAAAACAATAAATGAGCAATCTCAACAGCAATAAATGAGCAAACAAAATCTTTAAACTTTGCTGTTAAAGCAATTGCAACGGGAATGCCTTCAATTAAAGTTGATGGCAATGACTATTTGGCATGTATTGCTGTTTTTAAAGAAATTGTTGAATATGTAAGAAATGGTAATGGTCCAGTGCTTGTTGAATGTGATACATACCGACTAGGGGCACACTCATCTTCAGATAATCCTGATGTTTATCGTCCAAAAGCTGAATTTGAAGAAATGCAAAAATACGATCCATTAATCAGATTAAAAAAATGATTAATCAATCAAAAACTATGATCAGAAGATAAACAAACTGCATTAGATGCTGAACAAGATAAATTTATTGCAGCAGAATTTAGTTGAGTTGAACAAAATAAAAATTATGGTTTAGAAGATATTTTTAAATATCAATATGAAAAATTAGATTTATTTTTAGAAGAACAATACAAAGAAGCTAAAGAATTTTTTGAAAAATACCCAGATGCTAAAGGAGGACACCACTAATGGCTATTATTAATAATATTAAAGCAGTTACTGATGCACTAGATTTGGCAATGTCACGCGATAAAAATGTAATTGTTTTTGGTGAAGATGTTGGAACTGAGGGTGGTGTTTTTCGAGCAACTCAAGGTTTAGAAGAAAAATATGGTAATGAACGGTGCTTTAATGCTCCAATTAGTGAAGCAATGTTTGCTGGTGTTGGATTAGGAATGGCAATAAATGGGTTAAAACCTATTGTTGAATTACAATTTGAAGGTCTAGGATTGGCTTCATTGCAAAATATTATTACAAATATTTCAAGAATAAGAAACCGTTCACGTGGAAAATATACAGCTCCAATGGTAATAAGAACACCAATGGGTGGGGGAATTCGTGCTTTAGAACATCATAGTGAGGCGCTAGAATCAATTTTTGCACACATTCCTGGAATACAAGTTGTTTGTCCGTCAACACCATATGATACAAAAGGTTTAATTTTAGCAGCAATTGAATCACCAGATCCTGTCATTGTACTTGAACCAACAAAATTATATCGGGCATTCAAACAAGAAGTTCCGGATGAATTTTATACACTGCCAATTGGTGAAGCATACAAGATTCAAGAAGGAAATGACTTAACGGTTGTTACTTATGGTGCTCAAACTGTCGATTGTCAAAAAGCAATTGAAATGTTAAAAGAATCTCACCCAAATGCAACTATTGATTTAATTGATTTACGTTCAATCAAACCATGAGATAAAAAAATGGTGATTGAATCAGTTAAAAAAACAGGAAGATTATTAGTTGTGCATGAAGCAGTTAAATCATTCTCAGTTTCAGCTGAAATCATTGCAACAGTTAATGAAGAATGTTTTGAATATCTAAAAGCTCCGCTAACTAGATGTACTGGTTATGATGTAATAATCCCTTTTGATCGTGGTGAAGGTTATTTCCAAATAAGTCCAAAAAAAGTTCTAGTTAAAATGCAAGAAGTTTTAGATTTCAAATTCTAATAGGAAAGGATAAATATGTATCAAGTTAAATTTGCTGATATTGGTGAAGGATTGACTGAAGGGATTGTTGCTGAAGTTTTAGTTAAAGTTGGAGATAGTGTTAAAGAAGGCCAACCATTATACTTTGTTGAAACTGATAAAGTTAATAGTGAAATTCCTTCACCTATTTCTGGAAAAATCGCCATAGTTAACATCAAACCTGGACAAGAAATTAAAGTTGGAGAAGTTGTGATTGAAATCGATAATGGGAATGCTTCGGCTGCAACTGTTCAACCTAAAAAAGAGGAAATAAAACCAATTGAAGAAAATGCCAGTGTAGTTGGTGCAACTCCTGTTTCAAATGAGATTATCACAAGAAATGTTGCAGCCAAAGAAATAACAAAAACCCAAATTAAAGCAACACCATTGGCTAGAAAAATTGCTGCTGATTTAAATGTTGATTTATCAATATTAATTGGAAGTGGACCGAATGGAAGAATCTTAGTTGCTGATGTAAAAAATTATCAACCAACAAAACTAGTTCAAATTGAAGAAAAAATTACAACTCAATCAATAGCACAAACTAATTCTCCAATGCCAAAAGTAGTCGATGTCTCGGCTCCACTTTCATGAGAAATTGTGAATATGAGTGGAATTAGAAAAGCTACAGTGAAAGCAATGGTTAAATCACATACTGAAATTGCGGCCTTTACTGGAATGAAAAACATTGATATTACAGAAACTCATAAATTAAGAAATGAATTAAAAGAACATGCTGCTGCTTCAGGAGTTAAGTTAACTTATTTGGCATTTATTGTTAAAGCAGTTGCTAAATCATTAAAAGAAATGCCAAATATTAATGTTCGGGGAGATTTTGAAAACAATAAAATTCTTTTTATGAATAATATTAATATCGGAATAGCAGTTGATACTCCTCAAGGTTTAATGGTTCCTGTTATTAAGTCAGCAGATCAATTAAGTATTTTTGAAATTGCAATCAAAATTACAGATCTTGCTAAAAAAGCTCGAGATGGAAAATTAACAAGAAATGAAATGAGTGAAGCAACATTTACAGTATCAAACTTTGGATCTGTTGGTTTAGACTATGCTACGCCAATTATTAATTCACCTGAAGCTGCTATTTTAGGAGTTGGAACTATGACACAAGTTCCAATATATGTCAATGATGAAATTCAAAAAAGATTCATAATGCCATTTTCAATGACTTGTGATCATCGAATTATTGATGGTGCTGATGCTGGTCGATTCTTAATTAAAGTCCAAGATTATTTATCCAAACCAGTATTACTATTTATATAAATAAAATAAAAAAATCGAAAGAAGAAAAATATGTTTAAAGTTAAATTTGCTGATATTGGTGAAGGATTGACTGAAGGAACTGTTGCTGAAGTTTTAGTTAAAGTTGGAGACAACGTCAAAGAAGGACAACCATTATACTTTGTTGAAACTGATAAGGTTAATAGTGAAATTCCATCGCCAGTTTCTGGAAAAATCGCCATAGTGAACATTAAATCTGGACAAGAAATTAAAGTTGGAGATGTTGTGATTGAAATTGATGATGGAAGTGCTTCAGCTGCTGTTTCTCAACAAAAAGAAGAAACAGTAAAAGAAATTGAAGAAAATGCTAGTGTCGTTGGCTCAACTCCAGTTTCAAATGATGTCTTGCCAAGTCGAGGGCCAACTAATAAAAAAACTGATGAGAAAAAAATTGATTTAAAAATTGGAGATAGTTTTGATGTTGCTGTTATTGGCGCAGGAATTGGTGGATATGTATCTGCAATTAAGTGTTCACAATTAGGTTTAAAAACCTTAATCGTTGAAAAAGAATACTATGGTGGAGTTTGTTTGAATGTGGGATGTATCCCAACTAAATCTTTATTAAAAACTAGTCATGTTTATCATGATGTGATGCATAAGGCGAAAGAATTAGGGATTGTAATCAAAAATCCTGAAGAAATAGTAATTGATTGAGCACAAGCAATTGATCGAAAAAATGGGATTGTTAAAAAATTAACTGGTGGAGTTAAATATTTATTAGACAAAAATAAGGTTACACAAATTATTGGTGTAGCAAAAGCATTGGATAAAAATACAATTTCAGTTAATGATAAAAATTACCATGTTAACAATATTATTATTGCAACTGGTTCATTACCAAATCACCTACCATTACCTGGTTTTGAACAAGGAAGAAAAGATGGCATAATTATTGATTCAACAGGAATTTTATCAATTCCAAAAGTTCCAAAAAGTTTAGTTGTAATTGGTGGTGGTGTAATTGGCATTGAATTTGGATGCTTATTTGCTAGTTTAGGAACAAAAGTTACTGTTTTACAAGCTTTACCAACAATTTTGGAAATGTTAGACCAAGATGTAATTGATTTAGTAACAAAAGAATTAAAAACAACTTACAATGTTAATGTTGTAACAAATGCATCAGTAAAAGAATTTAAGAATGGTGCTGTTGTTTATGAAGTTGATGGAGCTACTCATAGCATTAAAGGTGATTATGTCTTAGAATCAGTTGGGCGGAAAACTACTTTTGATGGATTTGAAAAACTAGGATTAGAATTAACACCAAGAAAAGGAATTGCAATTAACCAATATCATGAAACCAATATAGATTCAGTTTATGCAATTGGTGATGTGACTGGAAAAGCAATGCTAGCCCATTCAGCAGTAAAAGCTGGAATTGTTGCTGCTAACAGAATTGCTAAAAAAGCAAATAAAAAAGATGCTGAAGATATTATCATGGATTTCAATCGGGTACCTTCATGTATCTATATTGACCCAGAAGTTGCAATGGTAGGTAAAACAGAGCAACAATTAAAACAAGATAAAGTTGATTACAAGACATTTAAATTCCCATTTTCAGCAATTGGTAAAGCATTAGCTGATGATAGTACAACTGGATTTGTCAAAATTATTGTTGAACCTAAATATAAATCAATTTTAGGGGCACATATTGTTGGAAATCGGGCAACTGATTTGATTGCCGAAATTGTTGCAGTAATTGAATCTGAAGGAACAATTACTGAAATAGCTAATACTATTCACCCTCATCCAACAATGAGTGAGGCAGTTGGTGAAGTAGCTGAGGCTTTAGAAACAGGAAAAGCTATTCATTTTTAATAATAAAGATTGTGAGAGAAATAAATGTATACAATACAAGAAATAAAAAATAAACTAGCTAAAGAAAAAAATAAAAAACGGATTGTTTTACCTGAAGGTGAAGCAAAAATCATTCAAGATGTAGCAAAAACATTAATTGAAAAAAACTTAGGTTTACCAATCTTAGTTTTCAAATATGAAAAAGATATTCCCTCTGAATTAAAAAAATATTCAAATCTTGAAATTATAGCTTTGGATAAATTTAATACCGAGGAATTTGAAAAGAAATTTGTTGAAATAAGAAAAGGAAAAGCAACGCCTGAACAAGCTACTGCTATGATGAAATTACCAAACTACATTGGTTGTATGTTAGTAAAAACCAATCAGGCAGATTGCATGTTATCAGGATTAAACAACACTACTGCTGACACAATTCGTCCTGCACTTCAAATCATTGGTACAAAACCTCAATATAGTATTGCAAGTACTGTTCTTATCATGGCTAAAAATGATGAAAAATACATTTTTACAGATTGTGCACTAAACATTAAACCAACAAGTGAACAATTAGTTGATATCACAGAAATGGCAGCCGAATTTGCTAAAACAATAAATGTTCAAAACATCGAAGCAACATTGCTAAGTTATTCAACAAATGGTTCGGGTAAGGGTGAAGATGTTGATCGGGTAAATAAGGCTGTTCAAATTTTGAAATCAAAAGAAAAAAACTATAAAGTTGAAGGTGAGATTCAATTTGATGCTGCTTTTGACAAACTTGTTAGGGATAAAAAATTTAAAGATAACATTCTAACTAAAAAAACACCTGATATCTTTGTCTTTCCAGAAATTCATTCAGGCAACATTGGATATAAAATAGCACAAAGAATGGGTGGATATGAAGCAATTGGACCATTTGTTTTAGGATTAAACCAACCTGTTAATGATCTAAGTCGTGGTGCAACATTTGATGATGTTTTAAACACCGCAATAATGACTTTGTTCTTATCATAAATAAGCATTATTTCAATAAGGAAATTATTCAAGATTTCCTTATTTTTTTTATAAATTGAAGAATAAAAAAACAATAATTATCAAGCAAATCGAATGCTTAAAATAAAAAAAATTAATATAAAAAATCAAAACCTTAAATTTGTTTTGATTTTTAGTAATAAATTAATTTATTTATTCAACTTTGTGATCAACGATTATTTTTTGTTGAACTGATTTGTCATAGTCTGAAATTTTACGTTTTGAAAAAGGATTTGAATCATTATCTTGATTTTTGTTTGAAGTAATTTGCTTACCATAATCAATGAATACTTCAACCATATCACGACCTTCAAAAATTTGCTTTACACTATCTTTTTGTTTGGTGTAATTAAGCATACCATAACCATCACCACCAACTAAAATAAAATCATTAGTTACAACATAATAGAATTTATCTTTATCAATTGATTTATTATTGATTTTTATTGAATTTTCATCAATTTCATAAACTCTTTTATTTCTTTCATCTTCTGATTTTACTTTAATTTTTGCTTCAACATTATGTGAATATTGTCCATAACCACCTGAAAGAGTTTTTAATGCGCCATGTTTCATAACTTCAAGAATGTTGAACCTTTAATTCTAACAGCACCAGCACGGTTACCAAATGGAGAAATACCAAGAATATCCTCTCTTTTAACATCTCCCGCAGGTACATCTTTACGCAATCCACCACCATTCATTAAACCAATAACATTGTCTAAGTTAAACTCGTCATTGTTACGTCCTTCAAACTGTGGGTTTGCTTTAATAAATTCTCAAGCTAAAGCATCAGATCCAAATGTACCTAAATTAGTTTGTTGGGTTCTTCCTTTTCAATGATGACTTTTTTTACCATCTTTATGTGTAATTTCAAAATTTTCGACATGCACAAAATCAATTTCTGATTTGAAAACAATTGCTTTGTTAATAGTATCAAATTCTTTTCTTAGATCATCAATTAATTTGTTGATCTTTTCAAGTTTATTTTCTTTTCCACCAAGTAATTCGGTATATTCAATTGTTCTTACTTGCTGTTGAACATCTAAAACATCGCCTGTTTCAGCATTAATTGTAATATCAAGTTCACTTAAATATTTGGTGTGACATTCAGCTTGTGTTAAATAAGTTTTATTATTTTGGTGTGCTTCGATTTTTACTAAAGTATGTGAATGACCATCTAAAACAATATCAACACCTTTAGCTTTTTTAGCAAATTCTCGACCATCTCATGCTGTATCAGATCTATTAACGCCTAAATGTGTTAAAGCAACAATAAAATTTACTCCTTGTGCTTTTAATTCTTCGACTGCCTTATTTGCAGATTGAACTGGGTCTAAAAAATCTACATGTTCTGAATTAATTGGTAATGAAGTGAATTTTGTATCAGGAGTTGTAATCCCCATAATTCCAACTTTTAAACCTGATTTTAAAGTTTTAATTATGTAAGGGGTAAATACTTTTTCACCTACTTTAGGAGTTTTCCCATCTTTTGTTTTAACATCGATTTCAGTAAATGAGCCATCTTCTTTCCGAATTTTAACTTTACCATTCAAAGCCTTTTCATTTCAAACAGTATTTGCTGATAAAAATGGCATTCTTTCTGTTGCTTTTTCAATATCAAACATATGTGGTAACCCTCAATCAAATTCATGATTACCAATTGCAACTGCATCATAACCCATTTGATGAGCAACTTTTGAAATTGTTAATCCTTTATCCGAATCTGATAATGGTAATCCTTGAATTAAATCGCCAGCTGATAAAAGTAAATCACGATCAAAATCCCTTGACATAACTTCAGCTAACCCTTGCATGCCAGAGTAGTTATTAAATTTGCCATCATCAAATACTAATCTCCCATGCTCATCATTTGTATGAACTAATTTGATTATTTGAATTTTTTGATTTTTTTGAACATCTCGCAATTTCTTAAAAGCATCATTTGCTTTTTTTCTTAACCCTTGTAAAATTGGTATTTGTTTTTTTACCCAATCATTTTTTTGCTTTAGAATTTCTTTTTTCTTATCATCTTGTTTTTGTTCATTAATTGAATTCTTAAATTCTTTTAATTTAGCCGCATCTTTTTCAATTGCATTATTAAATTCTAAATATGCGTCTTTATATGCTTTTGTTACTTGTTCTAAACTTTCTTTTTTACATGAAGCCGCAATAAGTGGTAGTGCCATTAAACTTGACATTGCCCCTAATCCAAATAATCATTTAATTTTTCTCATTCAAAATTTCTCCTTGATATTCCTAAATTTATTTGATATTGTTTTAAATATTTTATATTTATAAACTTATAACTAAATTCTTAAACTAAATAAACTAATTAAAAATTTATTGATAATTATCATTATTAAAGATTAAATAAAGAATTTTTGTAAGTTTCATAACTTAAAAACTTAATTACTATATCTATTATCAAACTATAACATAAACTAACAAAAAAAATCCTTTTTTGCAACAAACTAAAATTAAGAAAAAATTCGCAAAATAATTTTTTTAATTTATTTGCGAATTTTGTTGCATTTGCATAATTAAAATTAAGATAAAAAAGATTCAATTATGACTATTGCTTATACTCAAGCATCAATGTTGCAGATGCAAAAGTTGTATAAATTGAAACAAAGGGAAGAATTAAAATTGCTGATAAAACAAATAAAATTAATAGTTTTTTATTATTATTTTTCAAGGCAATTTTAATTCCAAAAATTGAATTTATAACCAAAAATAAACAACTAAGTCCAAAAAATGCAATGACTGACAAATAAAAAGGATTGGTTATTGCTTTATCTTTGAAAAATGTTGCTAACATCACACTAATAAAACCAGTTAATGTAATTAAAAAGATACATCCTGCAGCAAATTGCAAAAATGAAATTTTATGAATTTTTTTATTTTTAATTTGAATGTTATTATCCATAATAATTAACCTTGTTATTTTGTATATTAAATATTTATTGAAATTTAACTATTATAATTATAGTATTAATTTGATAATAATAATAAGAAGTAGGTATTTATGAAATTAAAAAACTACATTTCAATATATTTTTTTAAAACAAAAAAAATTGCACAAAAATATCGCAAAAATGAAATTGTTACCTTGCAATTTTTTCAAAGAAATAATGATGTTAAACTTTGTGGAATTAATGAAGTTTTAAACTTATTAAAAAAACATACAAACACTTCAAAATATACAATTAGATATTTAGAAGAAGGTTCAATTGTCAATGACAAAGAAGTTGTGTTAGAACTAGAAGGAAATTACCATTACTTTGGAATTTATGAAGGAATTATTGATGGGATTTTAGCAAGACAAAGTTCCATAGCAACGAATGCATACCAAATTATCAAAGCAGCAAATGGAAAAAATGTTGTAAGTATGGCTGATCGTGCAGATCATTATATCAATCAATTAAATGATGCTTATGCTCTAAGAGTTGGAGGGATTAAAAATCACTCAACTTTTGCTGCAGCAAATTTTGATAAAAAAAGAATGTTTGGAAGTATGCCTCATGCTTTAATTCAAATGTTTGAAGGAAATACAGTCGCTGCTGTTGAAGCGTATGAAAAAACTTTTTTAGATGATAAACTTTTTGCTTTAGTTGATTTCCATAATGATGTTATTGCGGATGCCTTAGCTTGTTTAAAAAAATTTAAAAATAAACTCGCTGGTGTGAGGGTCGATACATCAAAAGCATTAAGTGATAAAATGTTTGAAAAAGAAAAAACCAAGGAATATGGTGTGACACCAAATCAAATTAAAAGATTAAGAGAAACATTGGATGCAAACAATGGCAAACATGTAAAAATTATTGTTTCATCTGGTTTTGATGCAAAAAAAATTGCTGAATTTGAAAAACTAAACACACCAGTTGATACTTATGGAGTTGGGGCTTCATTATTAAAAATATGAATTAGTTTTAGTGCCGATGCTACAAAATTAAATGGCAAATTAATTGCTAAAGCAGGAAGACAATATGCAAAAAATCCTCGATTAAAAACTTATAAGGGAGAAAAATTGTAATGGAAGAAAATCAAATTAAAAAGAAAAATTTTAAAGATTCATTATTTAATATTTTTGGTTTTGTTGTAATCTTTTTATTTTTAGCAATTGGAGTAATTTTATTTTTAGCTGCAACACAAAAATTAGGAAAAATTAATAAGGGTGGCGTGATTGCTTCATATGTTTTTGGCACAATTTTCATTTTGATTTTTTGCTTAATTGTGATTAAAATCTTTTTAATTTTAAAATCGCAAAATAAGTATGCAAAACAAGCTTTAGATGTCAATAAAATTTTTGAATACACACCATTAACTGAAGAAGAAAAAAAGATTAATGACTTGTTTTTGGATGCATATGATAAAGAAATTCCAAGTTTAAACATATATTTTGGTGCCTTTGTTGAAATTGAAAAAAAACATTACAAAAAAGATATTGATCTTAATTCACCACGGATTAGAATGTTAATGCAACAAATGATTATTGATGGGATTGCTGAGTTTGGATTTTTTGATTTATACTTAGTGATTGATTTTTCAAGAAGTATCAATAAAAAATTGGTTTGAAAAGGTGATTTTAAAAAATATAAAACTTACTTTACTTATATTCGTTCAATTTATCATGCCGCTGATGATTATATTTATGACAAATACATTGCAAACAAACAATAAAAATGCCAAACCCCTGGCATTTTTTTTATTATCTAATCATAATTTTCTAAAAGTGTAATTTCATGTTCTAAATCAGCAACAATTTCAGGAATTAATTTTGGGTCTTTAATTTGTGCTCCAGAGGCACGATGATGACCACCGCCACCCCATTTGATTGCGACATTTCTTACACAGGCACCATTTGAACGAAATTCGCAACGAATTTGATTTTCTTTTTCCTGGGTAAAAAATGCTCATGCTTTGTTATCATCAATTGATGCTAAAAGAAATGGTCGATTTCCTTTCAATGGATCTTCGATTCCAAATTTATGTTGATCTTCTAAAGAAAAATAAAATGAAACAACACCATTTTTTATTTGCATATTTTGTTGAATAAATGAATTTATTTTAATATCCGATAAATATTTTTTTGCCATATTTTCATGAATCAAATCTTTTTTTGCTTGATTAGATCATAATCAGGCAACCAAAAACATGGTTTTTTCATTTGTTAAATTTGTCGTTAGACGAACTGAATCAGTATAAATTCCTAAGTACAAATATGTTGCAGCTTCCGCATTAACTTTTCAATTTAGAAAATAAGCAATTTCTGCTAGTTGTTGCGCAGCGGCTGGAGATAAGGCATCAACTCAAACTAATGAAGCATTTAAATCATCATCATTGGGATGGTGGTCAATCCGAATAACTTCGTCAAAGAAATTATTGTCTAAAAACTCACGACATTCTAATCTTTCTTTGAAATTAGCATCAACAATAATTGCCAAAGAATTAGCAAGTTTTTGCAATGGCAATTTATCCATTTTAAAATCTAAATATGAATAACTATCTTTAGGATCACCAATTGTATAAACATTTTTTTTAGGAAAATTTTCTTGAATTAAATGTTTCAACCCAAATTGTGAACCTAAGCAATCACCATCTGGTCGAATGTGATGAAAAATTACAATGTTTTCATGTTCTTGAATCTTTTTTTCAATTTGCTTAAAAATTTCTAATCTTTCTTGACTAATTTTTAGCATGCTTTAAAACCTCAGCTTTCAAATCTGCAATGATTGCTTTCATTTCAGCTTTTGAATGAACTGTTGCACCAGCAGCTACTTCATGACCACCACCTGGTTTATATTTTTCACAAATATGATTGATTCAAATTCCATTTGATCTCACCCTTACCCGGATTGTACCATCTGGTTGATCAATAAAGAAAACTCAAATTTTACAATCACCAATATTTGCTAAGATTCCAACATCATTTGCTTCATTATCTTTTAATTTAAATTTCTTTTGAATTTTCTTACTTACATAAAAATATAAAACTTGTCCTTCATTTTTATAATTAAGTAATACATGTGCAGCAAATTTAACTTTTCGCTCATCCCTTTTTCCTAAATCATAATTCACATCTCAAACTCTAAAATCATTATCAGTATGTAAGTATGAAACAACATCAAATGTTCTTTTTGCAACATACTCATAATTAAAACGCCCTGAATCAGTATTGATTCCTAAATATACATATCTTGCTGCTTCATTGGTAACTTTTCATTTTGCTTTCATGGCGATATATCCAATTTGCTCAGCAGCAGCTGCATACTCTGCATCTTCTCAAGTGTAATCATAATTTATATCTGGATCAGTTGGATGATGATCGATTCTTAAGGTGTGTGTAAAGTTATTATCTAAAATATATTTCACAAATTGAATCCGATGTGAAGAATTCGTATCAACAACAACTGCTAATGAATTTTCAAAATTCTTTTTAGGTATATCTTCAAACTTATCAAAGTCTCATTTCATGAATGGAAAAACTCCACCTGTATCTCCTAAAACAAACACATTTTTTTCTGGATAATTTGTTCTTATTAATTCTCTTAATCCAAATTGTGAACCTAAACAATCCCCGTCTGGTCGGATGTGATGAAAAATAAAAATATTATTGTGTGCTTCAATTGCTTCCTTTGCAATTTTTCAAGTATTTTTTGCCATATATTTCTCCTAAAATTATCTTAATTTAAACTATTTTTTATTTCAATAAAATCATTTATATGTAAAAAATTATAATACCAAAAGCCAATAATCCTTTTTAAATCAAAAAAATAAATGCATAAAATAAGCAAGATTTTCATAAATAAAAAATTCAAAATTTGTGTTGCTTTTTTTTACATCACTTTAATTTTGAATTTTTAAATTTTAAAACTAATTTCAAATAAAAACAAAAACAAAAAAAATTATTGCTTAAATTTGCGATATACCCGAATTATTGATTGATTTTGGTTCAAAAAATCAAATGGATATTTTTCATCTTCCAATAAGTTTGCAACAACAAATTTCAAAACTCCACTACCATTTCCAGTAATAATGTCAAAAAATTCAAAGTTCTTATTTTCTTCAAAAGAAAACAAAGCATTTAAAACAGCATTTGTTGCCTCAATTGAATCTTGACTGTGCAAGTCAATTGTAAATGAATAATCAAAATTCATTTTTTTAATATTTCTCCTGACATTTTTCACATAAATAAGTGCCACGACCATTGACTTTGATTTTCTTTGTTTTATTTTGACAATTTAAACAATTTTTGATTTTATCATTATGAATTAATAAATAATTTTGATATGAACCAATTTGTTGATTGAAACTTTCATAAGTATGAATTGTTGAACCACCCAATTCATAACTTTTATCCATAATTCTTTTTGAGTGTTCTAAAATCTCTTTTAACTTATTTTTTGGGATATTTTTAGAAGGGGTTAGGGGATGAACTTTTGATGCAAAAAGTGCTTCATCGACATAAATATTTCCAAGACCAACTAAATAAGTTTGATCCAATAATTTTGTTTTAATTGCTGTTGTTGTTTTTGATAATCTTTGATGTAATTCATTAACGTCAGTTTCACCTGGTTCCTTTGCCATTTTGGACAAAGGAAGAATTTGGTCATAATTATTTTTGTTGCGTAAATGAAAAGTTCCAAACATTCGACTATCCAAATAATGCAATTCACTTTGGTCACTAAAAATGAATTTAGCCATCAGATGTTGATGATTTGGATGTTTTTTTAAATAAAAACGATATTTTCCCTCCATTCTTAAATGTGATAATAAGATTGCATCATTATCAAAATGAAAAACAATAAATTTGCCTTTGTTTGTTATATTTGTAATTGAAGCGTTTAAAAGTTTATTTTCAAATTCCGAAATTGAATTTTCTTTGAAAAGTTTTTCTTGAAAAACTTCAATTTTGACAAGTTTTTTATGCAAAACTGATTGTTTTAAATTTTTGACAACGACTTTTACTTCTGGTAATTCTGGCATAATACTTATTATAATATCTTTTCATACTTTTATTTGTTTATGCTAGTATAATAACAATATGACAAATAAATATAAAAAACTATTCATTTCAACAACAGACACTGTTTTAGGGATTGGTGGGCCTGTTGATGAAGAAACTAAAAATTTGATATACGAAATAAAAGGAAGAGATCGAAATAAAAAATTAATTATTTTAGTTGCATCAATCAAACAAGCAAGAATGTTTGAGCAATGAAACCAACAAGCTGAAAAACTAGCTAAAACTTATTGACCAGGAGCAACAACTCTCGTTGTCAATGACCAAGGCTTTAGAATGCCAAATCAAAAAAAATTATTAGAATTTTTAGAAAAAAATGGACCAGTTTATATGTCAAGTTGTAACTTATCAAATGCACCAATTTGTAAAACAATTGAAAGTGCAAAAGAAGTTTTTCCTGAAATAACAAATATTTATAATTTTGGTGAAATGTCACAAATACCAAGTCAAATCATCCGCGTTGAGGATGAACAAATCATAAGGGGATAATAGTTATGAAAGTAAAAATTACAAGTGATCATGCCGGACATGATGCTAAGGTTGAATTAGCAAAAAGACTTGAATCTGAAGGATATGAAGTTGAATTATTTGGTTCGAAAGATGCCAAACAATCAATTTCATATGCTGATGTCGGAATTGAATTTGCCAAAGAAGCAAAAAAACATATTGATGATAAGAATACCAAATTTGTTGCTTTTTGTGGATCTGGGATTGGTATTTCAATGGCACTTAATCGTTATAAGAACATTCGTTGTGCACATGTTTCTTCAGAGGAAGAAGCAAGATTATCAAAAGCACATAATGATGCAAACATTTTGTGTATGGGTGGAAGAATGTTAGATGCTCAAAAAGTTGAAGATATGTTTCATATTTGAGAAAAAACTGAATTCGAAGGTGGAAGACATCTTGAACGAATTAAAAAACTAGATGAAGTTGGTCAAGATAAATAATTATCATTAAAAAAAATAAATAAAACTCACAGTAAAGATACTGTGAGCCTAAATGAAAAGTTCAAGTGCAACACTGTTGCATTTGCTTTTTTTATTATAAATTAAATGTTTCTATAACTTATTTTTTTGTTTAAAATGAAAAAATATTTATTATTTTTTTGAATCTAAATTCAATTTAAAGAGTTTTATTATTAAAACTAAAATTTGAAATACTCAAAAAACTGACATTAGTCAGTTATTATTTTTTTTAGTTTGATTTTATCAATTTTAAATAAGTAAATTTTTATAATATAAAATCATTACTATTTTCTTTTTTAAACAACTCCAAAGGTGTTAATCAGTTTAATATTTCTCTTGGCATATTGTTAATTTTGAAAACTATTTTTTCTAATTCTTCTTGGGTTATTTCATTAAAATCAAACCCCTTTTTAAATTCTCTTCTTAAAATCCCATTTCAATGTTCATTACTACCTCGTTGGAATGATGCATATGGTTCTGCACGATATATTTTTATGTCTAACCACTTAGCTAATAAACCAATTTTTTCAAATTCAATACCATTATCTATGGTTATGCTTTTGACAAATAAATTGTTATCTTGAATTAGATTTTTAAGACTTGAATTTATTACAAATCCAGATTTTGAACGAACTTTTATTGCGAATCCGATTCTTGTTTTTCTTTCTGTAAGTGTTAAAACATTGTAATATCCATTTGATTTTCTACCCAATACAAGATCAGCTTCTCAGTGTCCAAATTCTTTTCTTAAATCAATTTTTTTTGGTCTTGTTCATATTGGAAAAACGTAATCTGCTGAATTAACCAATCTTTTTATAACTGATGTAGTTCTTTTTCCACCCTTTTTATATCATTTTCTTAATCTATCTTTTCTTTTGATAACTCAAAGATTTTTATTTATTCAGTTGTATACCGTTCTTAATGAAGGACAATTTATATTTGGATCCTTTTTTATCTCATGTAATGTAGCTTTCACACCATAGTATTTTTTGTCATATTTATTTTTGAATAATTCTGTAAATTTATCAAATTTATTCGGCAACAAAAATCTAAAATAATATTTATGTCTATGACGTTTTTTAGCTTTAATGTTTGCTACCATGGGGTCATAAGTTCCTAAACTTGTGTTTCTTTTTATTTCTCGCATAATTGTTGAAGGACTTCTATCTAATTTTTTTGCAATTGAACGTATTGATTTATTACGATTAAGCTCAAATTTTATATAAGATCTTTCAACTTCATTTATGTGTTTATATTTATTATTTTTGTTATAATTCATATTGAAAGTTCCTTTATCTCAAGCGGGACTTTTTTTCTTATTTTTAAAAATAAAAATTCAAGTGTCCACAACTATATTTTATATCTTTATTGTGTTGCACTTGAATTTATAATTAAGCCTCACAGTAAAGATACTGTGAGTAATTTTTTAAATTTTAAGATTCAATTTTTGATGTATTGAAATTACCAAATACTTTGTGAACTCTTGTGATTGCGACTCAAGCATTTTTATCAGCCAATAAAGCTTCATTTTTGATTAGATTTTGTTCTAAGTATAAAGCATATGTTTCAATTTTCGTTGTTTCAGTATTTGTATATCCACCAACTAATTTTTCAATGTTATACCCATGTCAGTAATTGATTTCTTTGAATCTAGCAATGATTTTTTCAGGATTCTTTGTATAAATTTCAATTCTAATTTTACGGTATTTAGGATTGATTAATTCAATGAATGAAATATAAATAACAACATAAACAGCTGAACATAAAATTCTTAGTAACAATGCTCCAAAGTTAAATGGTTTGCCAGGTGATAGACCAACCCCTTCAACAATTGTGATGATCAATGTTGCAATTGTCCCAAAAATTACTGCAAAAATTAATGAGATATTACCAACACTTTTTTGTTTAACACGTGATAAATAATAAACAACAAAGTCACCGCCTGATGTTGATGCGGAATTTTTTCAAGCAATTCCCCCAGCAATTCCTGCCATACATGAACCAATTCCGACATAAACAATAATTGGTCAAGTTGGGTTATTGAATCCTTTTTCAATTAATGCTTTAAAATATTCAAGTTGAGCAAATTGATTTTGTGTAATAAATTTAATGTGACCAAGTTCAGCTGATGCTCCTGCTTGAATTGCATCATTTAAATCAAATGTGTGAATTCCGCTTACAAAATTATGACTTCAAGGCTCCCCAATTCATTGGAATAAATTCTTATAAGAATTGCTATATGCTCCATATGTTTCTCATGGAATTAGTATCTTAAATTCATTTGTAAATTCTTTAGCTACCCCTGAATTTGAAGGTGAATATCAATTAACATAATAAATTGAAATCTTATTAAAAATGTTCGTTACTTGTGGAATTAATAAAAGTGTTTGAAATGCCACTTGTCAGATCAATCAATACGTTGTTAAAACCATAAATAACCGTGAATTTTTTTTCCAAAAAATAATAATTAGCGGTAAATTTAAAGCAAAGAAAATATAAGCAAAATAAGGTGCTAGTTTTGAAAAAGTTAAAGTTATTGCTTGAACAATTGCAGAAATTCCCGTTGCAACTGTTGCTGCTTTGGCTAAAAAAGTTGCAATTGCAATATTATACATAATGGCTGAAATGAAAACCATTAACATTTTTTTAGGAAATTTTTTTCAAACATTAAAAAATGTTACGCCATATGGATTAATATCATATGATGAAGTAAGTCATTTCTTTTTTGTTCTTGATTTTTTCTTTTCAATTGAAAGAGCTTTAAATTCTTCAGAATTGATATTTTGCTTTTCTAAATTGCCATCTAATTTATTTTTTTTATTTTTTTTAAATCAACTCATATTTCCTCTATTAAATTTGTGAAAATAATAACACATTTTATTTTAAATTTATCATCAATATTTAAAGTTTTTAAAAAATTAAAAAAATTTTAATGTAATGAATTATTTTAATGTTTAATTAGAATTAGCTTTTTATTAGATTAATTTATTTTAATTTTTTATTTAAAAAAACAAGCCTAGTTAAGACTTGCTTTTTTTAATTATTTTTAAAAAAATCTCATTTTTAAATATTATAGATTTGAAGTATGTTGTTGTCTATTTTGATATTTTTGTGTCTCTTCGTTATAAATATCAAGCAATAAAAAAATACCCGCAACTGTACTACATAAAAATAAGTTTAGAATTCCATAAACAACTTTAGTATCCTTTGTCAACTTAGGTTTATGAAGTTCTTTAAGTGTTAAAATACCAATAATCAATGGTGCAATTAACCAAAAGAAAAAAATCATATGAAGAATCATAAAAATTTTGACTACTTCTTTATATTTTTTATTAAACATTAAACCTCCTTATTTTTAATTTTAATACATTACTTTAAAAAACACATTATAAAAGTAAATATGTTATATTTAAAACTACAAATATGATGCAATTGAATTTAAAAATTTATTACCAAAAAAATATATATTTTTGGTATTTTTATGTTACAATTTTGTTATCTAAATGGAGGTAATTTTTATGGTCATAAAAAAAGAAATTGAGAATATCATGAAAAAAAACATAGGGAAAATTTACTCAATTAATGATTTTTATAATTATGATCTTGGAAGCCAAAATACAATAAAATGTTCACTATACAAATTAGCTCAGGAAAATAAAATTATTCGGGTATTTGATGGATTATATATGAAACCTAGATTTAGTAAAATATTTCAAGAAAATGTTATCCCGAGTACTAAAGAAATAATTGACAAAATCGCAAAAAAATTTGGTTGGGACATAATACCCACAAGCGAATGGGCATTAAATTACACTGGCCTTTCAACACAAGTTCCAAATGTATATATTTTTGCTTCGACTGGTCCAAATAGAATTTATTATTATGGTAATAACAAAATTATTTTTAAGCATGTTGCAAATTATAAAATTTATCCATTTTCAAAAAAAATGGCACTAGTTATTCAGGCACTTATTGTTTTAGAAAAAAATAATGTAACTAAATCACACTTAAAAAAATTAGCTAATTTTACAAAAGATATTAAAAATGAATTAACTAAAAATATAAATTTACTTCCAGTTTGAATTCAAGAAAATCTAAAAAAAATCAAAGATTATCAATATGCTTAAAATTTTGAATTTGCCTAAATTTGATTTAAATCTAGCAATTGAAAAAACATCACAAAAAACTGGAATTTCTGAAGATATTATTGAAAAAAACCTATGAGTATGTTTTGTTCTAAAATACTTATTTACTGATTTTTTGTACAAAAATTACTTAGTTTTTAAAGGCGGGACATCTTTGTCAAAAGGATTTAATTACATTAAGAGATTTTCTGAGGATATAGATATAGTACTTGATTGAAAAATATTAAATTTATTAAAATTAAAAGATGTCTATTATGATGAAAAATTTATTAATAGAAAAAGGAATGAGGCAACTAATAACCTACGTTTCCCAGTTTAAGCATAAAACAAAAAACATACTTATGTAAATTTTTGATTTCATAAGTTATGTTTTTTTATAATGTAATGTCTAAGTGACTTTTTCTTTTGTTAAAAGCTCTAATAATATCTGATAAGTTTGCCAACTTTCTTGTAACTCATCATTATACACTTGTATAGTTTTGATTTTTTGTTTATTTACAAATACTTCAATTTCTTTAACTTCTTTGATAACATTAATCACTTTATGCTCAGTGATTTTACTTTTTCCAGTCAGTCCTAATTTTGAATTTAGAATGTAGATGATGTAGTTTAAAAACACTAATGAAATGAAACATAAGCAAATGTAACCAACAATATGGTTTCAAGTTGATAAATACATTGGACGAAGAGATAATTTACCTTTTAATGTCTTGAAATTAGACTCAATTTGTCATTGTTTTGAATATAAATTAATAACTTCTTTTACTGATAAATCTGTTCTGTTTGTTTCATAAACATAGTATCCGTCATATTTTTGATCTTCTTGTATTTTTTCTATATCAAGTTCATAAAACGCACCTTTGTTTATAGGTTTGAAGAATCTATATTTTTTAGATCCCGCTAAATCATCACAAGAAACAAGATTATCTTTATTCATTTTCTTAGTGAAATTTTGAATTAAAATGTCTCTATCGTTTTTGTCTTTAGTTGCTCGTTTTTGACTAAAACTAATTATTTGTCTTCTAAAATGTCCATTAATTCTTTTTTTATTGTATGAAGATACAATATCACGAGTTTTGTATATCAAACCACCATCATTTATATAATCTTTTTCATCTAATACATACTCTTTAAATTGTTTGCTTCCAGCTTTCATTCTATATGAGATTATGTATTTTCAATTCTTAGATTCTAAAAATCTAATATTTCTATTAACACTCATTCCTTTGTCAGCAATTATAGTTACACTGTTAACTTCATAAATATCTGCAATTTCAAGCATAAATGGTATGAAAGTATTTGAATCAGTAACATTTCCTGGAAATATTTTGTAGTGTAATGGTATCCCATTTTCATCAGTTGCCATACCTATAACAATCTGGTCTTCTTTAAATTTTCCATCTTTTGAATAGCCAGGTTTTTTATAACCTTCACGAGAAAATGTTTCAAAATAAGTAGTTGTTGCGTAAAATCATAATACATCAATTTTTCTATTAGTATTTGCACAAATTTTTGCATTTAAATTTCTTAGAATTTCATCTTTGTTTTTTGCTATATAGTCTAATGATCTATAAAATGAATTTTTTGAATAATTGTCTATTTTTTCTTTTTTTGCTGTTTTATAAGTGTTAAAAACACTTATTGGATTTTTAATTCTTTGATAAATCAACTCTAAAATAACATCTTTTAATGTTGTCGATTTTGTGGGAGAACAATCGTTAAAAATATTGAAATAATCAAATAGTTTTTCAACTAATTCGTAACCTTTAAACCTTTCTAAAACTTCTTTTTTGGTTTCTTTTTTTCCCTTAAGAATCTCATCTAATTTAGTTCTTGCTTGTTCTTTTGATCAAGACAATGGAAAGTTTGCAATAATTGCTTTGATAATTGTTAGCGGATCATCGTGATATTGTTTTAATTCATGCAGATAACCATATCCTAATCTGTATACAAAACCTTTGTTATCTGGTCTTGGCACTCCAATTGATAAGTATTCACCTTTTTTAACTCTTGCTATTGATGTTCTTCATTGTCTTTTTGCATCATTTCTCGACTTCTTCATGTTTTTATTATATCACATTTAAGCATAAAAGCATAATAAATTATATTTTTTTTATAAAAAAATATAGCCGCTGAAAACTGAGTGTTTTCGCGACTAAGTGGGAGACGTAGGAAAAATAGAACAATTTAACTTAACAAACTATAAAAAAATATTCGAACAAACATTATTATTTGTCCAAATTTTTTGTCAAAGTTTATAGTCTTAAGAAGACTATTTTTTAATTGAAGGGTTTAATTTAATTGTTTCTAATTTATCATTAATTAGTTTGTTTTTTAATCCATCAATGATAAAAGGTTGTTTTTCATTGCCAATATAGTCATCACTTAAACTCTTAAATAAAACAATTCCATTAGTTTGTTGTCTTACTACTATACCATCAATTATTCCGTCTTTTCCATGTGGTTTATCAAACTTAATTACTTTTTTATCCCCAATTACGTTATCTACTCTTGTATTAAGTATTCCTATTACATTAAATGATGAATCAATCACCATTGAACCAGAAGCTCCCTCTTTTAGATTAAGATCACCAAAAGGTATATTTGTATACAGTGTAGAAAATTGATCTAGTGTAGTAAGTGGCATTCCATGCTCTTCTTTAATAGGTTGATATTGATCATCACTAACTTTTTTCTTAATAAGTGGTTCTTTATATTTTTCTCATAAATTATTTTCAGAATTATATTCTTTATTTAATTTTTCATCATATCTTAATCAAATATCTCTAAATCAATTTTCATCAACAATTCTTCTTTTAGTTGAAATAATCCCACCTTCTGATTTTACACCTCTAAATTGAGATGACTTCTTAGAAAAAGGGTCCCAGTGTTTTGAATATCCTGCATAGAACTGCGTTTTAATTGGACTAAATTCTTTATTACTAAAGTTGACATAAAAATCTTTTTCTTTGTCTGTTTCAATAACACTTGCTAACTTAGGTAATACATCTTTTAATTTATTTTTTTTAATTTTTAAACGGAGCGTTAGAAAATCTGCACCTGAATTTTTAGTATTAAAATAACTATAATTGTTCTTTAACGTTTTAGAAGTTTTTTGAATAGCTTTTAGGTATGTATTATTGTTTTCATATCTCGGGGTATAATATGGCGCATCTAAATATTGTGCATAAGCATCTTCAAAGGCATCAAATCTATCACTATGTTCTAATTCATATTTATACTTATTTTTTTCAAAAACTCCAAAGTCTAAATCTAAAGAGTTTTCTTTAATTCTGTTTACTTTAAAAGCAGGTTTAGGCTCTATATTCCTATTGTCACCAGAATCATTTGCTTTTATTCCATCATAGAATCCAGGCGGAAACTCATTTCATCCAAAATCTTTATCTTTATAACTATTTCAATATTTTTTAAATTTATCATAATGATAAATTTTATCAAATGTACTTCTTAAGTTAAAAACATGCATATTTGTAGCTAACAATAATTCATAATGATCTTTATTATTATTATTATTTATTCTATCAATTACCCAAGCAGTTCCAAGAAGTTTAGGAAAGTTAAAAATTCCTGATATATTTTTTCGTTCGTCTACTATGTTGACTCATTGTTTAGCATTAACATTAAGTTCAATACTACGATCTTTTATATATGTAAAAAAATCAATGTTTGCTTTTAGTTCTTTATTGTTAGATTTGTTTATTATGTAATAATGTTTATTTTTATTATTATTTGTATAAATAAGCAAATATATAACACCATTTATGTCATCATAGCTAGTTTTTATGTTTGAAATATTTCTTAATTTGAATTTCTTTTCTATAGATTCATAAGTTGCATAAGATAGTAGCTGGCTTAAATTTGAAGGTAAATATCCAAATGGGTTATTTCTAATTAGATTACTTAGATCTATAGTTTTAACTTTTAAGTCTTTTACTTCTTCTTCACTAAATTTTTCTAGGTGTTGATGTTTTAAATAATGACCTATAGGAATTGAAGGATTAAAAAATTGAGTTTTTTGATATGAATCATCGCCATGATTGCCATATTCACCTAAGTGCTTTGCATAGGTTCAATATTCTTTATCTAATTCGTTTTCATGTCTCGGATATTCTTCGGATATAAAGTTAATATTTCTGGTCTTTAAAAAGTTCTTAAATTCTTTATTTTTTTCTATATAAGTCTTTGTATTAGAATGTATTTCTCTTGGGCTTAATTTAATTAATTCATCAATAGCTAAAAAATGTCTATCTTTTGGAACATTATTAGCTTTATTGCTTTCTTGCGGTTTATTCTCATTTTTAGGTGAAACACATGAATAAACAAAAGAACCTAAAAATATAGGTAATCAACTTAATAAATAACCTAACTTAATCTTATTCTTACTAAAAAAACTCATTTATACCCCCTATTTTATAGTTAAGTAAAACATGATAAATTCAATATAATTTTAAATTTAAAAGTATATTATCTAATAATTGGCTTTATTAAACAATAAATTATATATAAATAATCCTGAACTTTAAAAGGAATTAATTCAATTTATTACTTCTTAGTATATTAAATAAATTCTCTAACTATTCTTTTTTTTAATTATAGATAAGACTAATTCATTAAATTTCTTATAAATATAAAACTTATCAAGCTAAATTATAAAACTAGTAAGATAGTATTTTTTTAAACTAGTATCTTCATAGAATAAGGAAATAATAAAGATAATTATAAAACACTAAAATTCTTTATCTTAAGGCTATAAGAATATTTAATTAATAATATAATCCTAAAATAAAAAAAGAAAAAGTAAAGTAAATTAAAATTATTATTTTAAAAAAAGTATGAATTTTTTAGTATACTATTATTAGTTCAATTTGATAACAAATTGGATTAACATAGTTAATGTCTTATCCAAAGCTTTAAAAGCTTATTTCATGTGAATGATACCGACTAGGGTCTGCGGAGTTTAGTCTTTTTTTTATTCTTCTTATACTAAAAAACAATTAAAAAAATAAGCTTAGTTTTTTTATATAAACAAGCTTATTTTATCTTATGTTTAATATTATTTTAAAATAGAAATTTAGTAATTATTTTTTATCTTCATATACTGATGCGAATTTACGGTTAATTCTGTTTTCAAATTTAACAATTCCATCAATTAATGCATATAAAGTGTGGTCTTTCCCAATTCCTACATTATTTCCAGGAAAAATTTTTGTTCCTCTTTGTCTATAAATAATACTTCCTGCAGTCACAAATTGTCCATCAGTTGCTTTAACACCAAGTCTTCTACCAGCTGAGTCTCTACTATTCGATGTTGTTCCACCAGATTTCGTATGTGCCATGGTTATTTCTCCTTAATTTCAGTAATTTGAATTCTTGTATAAGGTTGACGGTGTCCTAATTTACGTTTGTGAGTTGATTTTGGATTATGTCTATAAACAACAATTTTTTTAGCTTTTGCCTGTTTTTCAATTAGACCTAAAACAGATGCACTTTCTAAATATGGAGTTCCAATTTTGCCTTCAATTGCTAGAACTTTATCAAAAGTTACAATATCACCTTGATTGCCTTCTAGTTTTTCAACAAAAATTACATCTCCTTTTTTAACGATTAATTGTTTTCCACCTGTTTCAATAATTGCAAACATTGTGCTTTCTCCTTATATTTTGTCACACCCTTAAGGTACCTAATTTTTTTAAGTTTATAACCTTTTTGGAATGGTTACTCTATAAGTAACCTAAAAGTTATATCAAATTTTATTATTAAAATTAGATCCATAAATATAGGAGTGTTTCTTTTAATTTAATTTCTATAATTTATTTCTTATTAATTCATTGAATTGACTAAAAATTTCTAATTTTAAAATTGAAAAATATATTGAATTTATTTATTTTTTTACATAAAAAAACTCACTGTATGTGAGTTAAGTTTCATAACAAATTTTAATACTTTGAGCTTTTTTATTAATAACCTAAAATTCACTCATCAAAACCTGCTCCATTATGAGAACCTGGAAGGGGATCAGCTGGTGATGGAGAAATCTTAGATGAACTTTTACTTGCTAAATCCTTTAATTGTTCAGCTTCTGAATCATCTTTGTCGTCTTTGTTTTGATCTTGATCAGGTCAGGTCTTATTAGTTCAGCTTCTGAATCATCTTCGTCGTCTTTGTTTTGATCTTGATCAGGTCTTATTAGTTCAGCTTCTGAATCATCTTTGTCGTCTTTGTTTTGATCTTGATCAGGTCAGGTCTTATTAGTTCAGCTTCTGAATCATCTTCGTCGTCTTTGTTTTGATCTTGATCAGGTCTTATTAGTTCAGCTTCTGAATCATCTTTGTCGTCTTTGTTTTGATCTTGATCAGGTCTTATTAGTTCAGCTTCTGAATCATCTTCGTCGTCTTTGTTTTGATCTTGATCAGGTCTTATTAGTTCAGCTTCTGAATCATCTTCGTCGTCTTTGTTTTGATCTTGATCAGGTCTTATTAGTTCAGCTTCTGAATCATCTTCGTCGTCTTTGTTTTGATCTTGATCAGGTCTTATTAGTTCAGCTTCTGTATCTCCTCCAGGGTTTTTATCTCCTCCAGGGTTTTTATCTCCTCCAGGGTTTTTATCTCCTCCAGGGTTTTTATCTCCTCCAGGGTTTTTATCTCCTCCAGGGTTTTTATCTCCTCCAGGGTTTTTATTTTCCTCAGCTTCTGGTTTCTTTGTACCACCACACGAAGCAGCTACTAGTGGTAAAGACGAAACTGATACTATTGAAGCTAAAGAAATAAGTATTTTATTATATTTATTCATCACTATTTAATTATATCATAAATTTAATTATTTAATCAAATTAAATTCTAATTTTAATCATAATTATTTTCATATATGGATATGAATATTCAAAAATTCACTAAAATTAACTTTTTTTTAGTTAAAAAAATAAATGTGAACAAGAAAATTAGACTAAAAAAGATTTTTTATCTTTATAGGCTACTAATATAAGTTTTGGATGGCCTTTCAATCATATTTTCTATTTTCTTTTAAAATGTGATGTATATGGTAAATAATATAAATATACCTTTTTTAATACGCTAAACAAAAACTTTTAAATAAGGTTTATACTTAATAAAAAATGTCATTATTCTTTTATAAATAACAAAGCAAAAAAAGAGCTAATTTATTCATTCATCTTAGTTAGATTTTGAAAATTTATATTGATTTTACATTCATTTTCAATATATTTTGATAATTTTTTCCTTCTAAATTTACCTTTTGTTTTGTCTCAGTTTACTTCTAATATATTTATATGAAAAAATTAAATAAAATACTTATTTCTTTAGCTTCAATAGTATCAGTTTCGTCTTTACCACTAGTAGCTGCTTCGTGTGGTGGTACAAAGAAACCGGAAGCTGAACTAATAAGACCTGATCAATATAAGGGTAAAAAATAAAAAAAATCTTAGTTATCTAAAAAGAATTAAGATAAAACAAATAAAAAGACTCCAGTTGCTGTGAGTCTTTTTATTAAAACAAAGTTTTTTTACAAAATATTTAAAAGTAAAAAAGGGCTTGAACTTTAAAATATTTTTAAAAATCACTTAGTAAAAAGTCTTTTGCAGAGTCCCCCAAAAACCGGACAAAATAGAGGAGGGATTTTTTCATGCCAAAATATACATATGAATTAAAAAAATACAAATGCCATATAAAAATGACATTTGGTGTGAAACTGAGCTACCTAAAAAGAGTATGGAACTTATTCAAAAAATCTTATATAGTTAATTTTTCGGGAAACTTTTAATTAAATATAGATTAAAAATAAAAAGAACTTAGCTATTTTAGCAAGTTCTTATATATTAGTGAATTACTACTATTTCTGAATCTGATGATATACCATCATTAGTTGACTTAACTCTTATTTCATAAGTTCCAGGAGTAGAAACTGTAAGTTTATTTTTATCAATACTAATTCAATTATTAGAGTCTTTTAATTTATATTCCATAGTTTGATCAACACCAATAATTGTTCTACCAATTACTTTTAATTGATTTGCATATATATTATGCTTTTTAATATTGATTGTTTTTATTTCAGAAGTTATTAAACCACTAGTATTTTTAAATCTTATATATAGATTTCCAGCAGTTATTTTATCAATTATTTTATTTTTCGGAAGATCTTGTCAATCATTGTTATTAAAGTTATACTCTAAATCTTTATCATCTGTTTTTACTTCAATTTTTCCATCACCAAGAACTTTGACTTCTGCTTTTGGTTCTTTAATTTCAGTTTTAAATTTAAAAGTATTATTGCCAGATAAAGTGAATTTATAATCTTTTCTCTTGATAGATTCTAGTTTTACTTCAACATCTCCAATTTGATTTAAAATGATCTAAATATAAAGTATATGTTTTATCATCATGTTTAACTTCTCTAATAAGTGCATTAGTTATATTAAAGTTTCCAGGTTTTAGGCCCTTTACTTCTTCATTGAATTTTATTTTAATAGCATTGGGAGCTTCATTATCCTTAGTTATTGTTACTTGAATTTGTTTTACAGAGCTAGATTTGTAATTATTAAAGAAGTATTCAACACCAATGTTATAACCTTTAGATTGACGAATATAATTTGTACGTGACACAAAATTATCTAAATTTCTTTCTTTTAGAGCATCATGAATATGTGAATAATTTGGTGATGAAATATCACGTTTGGTTCATAAAACTAGTTTATTCATCTTACCATTATTTTCATCAAAGTTTTTATCAATTAATGCTATAACATCATCTTTATTCCCGACATAGTTTTTAAATAATAAGTTTCTTAGACGCTTTTGTTTTGTCTCTGGATCTTTTTTATCTGCTTTTAAAAAATCATCAGCAGTGTTTAAGAAGAACAATCTATCCTTATCATTTTTCTTAATTGTAGTATCAGAAGTTGAATCTAAATAGTATCAATCTCCATCAATTTGAACTTGGTTTCAAGCATGTTTATCACTTAAGCTAACTCTAGCACTATAACCTTCTGAAAATTTAACCGGAATGTTTAATTCTTCTAATAATAGTTTTAACCCTTTAGAATAACCAGCACATACTGTATGCAATTCAATTAATGCAGAATGAGCATTTTGATTTTTTGAAAGATTAGCAAAGTTCATATCATGATCATATTTAACGTTAGCGATTATTCATTCATAAGCAGCTTTAAGTCTTTCTAATGTTGGAAGTGATTTTCATTTATGGTAATCTACTATTCTTTTTGCTTCTTTTTTTGCAAGATCTTCATTATTTAAAAGAGTACTCATTTCCCGTGAAATAACTTTTACAACACTTGAATATAAATATCCTTCATATTCAGCAAAAATTCTGGCTTGTGTTATTTCTGGTTTTGAACCATCTGAATTAATTTTTTCAATTCAATTTACAACTCCATTATCTTTTAATTCAAAAGTAAGCTCTTTTAGATTATTTGAGTGATTAGCCTCGAATACTTGATCTTGTGGGTAGAATGTTCTTTGGTATCATTTAACTTTACTATTATCAACTTCTTTATTTGTATTTTTATCAATAAGTTTAAATTGGAAAGTTTTATTTTGAATAGAATCTAATGTAATTTCATCTTGTTGCAATCCAAATTGACTATGAGAGTAAAAATTTGAAGAAACACTATTATTTAGAATCATAGATTTAATCTTATTTTGATCAGTGATTATAGGCTTAAAATCTTGAACGGTTTCTTTTAAATATTTATTATCTATTTCTTGAAGTTCTATACTTGGATTATATGTAGGAATAGTATAACTTTCATTTGGTATGGTGTATGATGTTTGTGAGCTTTGATTAGATGTAGTAGAATAACTAGGTTTATTTATAGTTGTATTAGAGCTATCATGTTTGTTAATATCTTTATTATCAATATGATTATTTGAATTACTAATCTCTAAATCTTTATTACTTATTTGTTGTCTATTAATTGTATTTGAAAACTTACAACTTGTAGCAATAATTGAAAGAGTTGATACAGATGTTATAGATAATATTTTTAATAAACGTTTTAAAAGATTTTTCATAAGTTTTACTTTCCATTCTCTTATGTGAGTATTATATCACTTTAATTTAACTTATAACTTAGTTTATAGTTGTTTAATATACACAACATTAAACTGTAAAGTGAATTATTTATATTTAAGAATAATCAATACAACAAAAATAATTAACCAAATATGAATTAACAAATTTGTACAAAATTATTGGACTCGATATTAAAGTTTGTTTTCTATATAAGCACCTCACAATAGTTGAGGTGTTTTTCATTTAAATTCTTTTAGAAATCCTTCTTTATTATATCGCTCAATAAATTTTGAAATTTCATTTTTTAATTGCTCAAATGTTAACTTTCTAACAAATTTTTCAAAGTCAGAAATCATCTCTTAACTTTAATATAGAAAAGAAATATTCAATTTCTCTATTATAATTAGTATCATAAAATGAATAGCTCATATCTGTTTTTCATAGAGTAAATAATTTTATATCGCTATTAACTGTTTGAAAAGTACATTTTTAAACTAGTTATTGCAAGAGATAATTAATCTGATATTTTTTTTATATGCCACAGAGCACTTACTTTACCCTTAGTTTTCTAATATGGCTATTTCAATTAGTAACTTACTTCTTTTAGTTTACTATGTCTCTGATATTTAATAGAGCATAGAAATTGAATAAACAAAGTCAACTTTAACACAAAAAAATGTTTGAAATGATGAACTCAATGTTTTGCGAAATAAACTAATTTAGTTAATCTCTTGATTTAATAAAAAAACCTAGAGAAAATGGGCTGAATGTTTTATAACACAAAAATTTAACTTAGAACTTAAATTTAGCTATACAAACAAAATAAAATATATGAAAAAAGTATGTTCCAAGAGGAAACTAATTTTAATTAAGATATTAACAATCAAAAGAACATCAAAGCAGTAGCTAATTTCTTAAATGTTTAAATATGCTAATGCATTTGTACAAGGCCTTTCTAGTCGAACTATTAGTAAACAATAAAAAATCATCTAGATCTTAATCCTTAAAATGAATGAATGCCAAAATTTTCCAAGTAAAAATTTTAAACAATTAAAAAAAACCATCACAACTTGATAAGGAGTTAAGAAAATGAAAAAAAGTTTATTACTAATAGGCGGACTAACAGCTGTGGCTGTAGTTCCTATTTCCATAACAACAACATTGCTTATTAAAAAAAATAAGCAGCAAAATATTAATCAAAATAAGATTGAAAAATTACAAGATGAGCTTAAATTGCTACAAAGTCAGATAGTCAATTTAGAAAAAGATAAAACACAAATGGCTCAGTATGCAGATTCACTAATTTATGGCTTTGATATAGAAAATTATCAGTTAGAAAGTCTGGAAGCAATGCTAAAATTGAAAGCTAAATTTCATGAATTGAATTCTTATGTTGATGAACTTAAAAATCAAATTAGTATTAAAAAACAAAATGTAGCAGAATTAGAAAAAGAAATTAAAAGATTACGTAATGAATTAAATCATGAACGTAATGCTATCAGGTTTGAAATTCAAAGGCTAGTAACTGATGAATGAGCTAATATGAAAGATGAGATTTTACAAAGTCATAAAGTTAGTGATATTGTGAAACATCTAAATAAAAGAATTAAATTTACTAAATTACCATATCTAATAAAAACTGATTCAGATAAAACAATTAAGTCTTTAAAAGATGCCACTAAAAACCTTATTTTAAGTTTTGATGGTTTAGATTTTGAACTAACACTAGAATTAAAAGATGTAAGCTTTCATCTAGACTCAATTGAGCATGAATATGAAGATAGTCAAGAAACTATTTGTAAAATAATTGGTTATTATAAAGATGAGTCTGGCAAAATAGCTATTAAACCTTTTGCAAAATCAACTAAGAAGGTTCCTACTAGATTGCCTTGATTTATAGAGTCATTAAAAGCAGCATTTAAAGAAAATAAATCATCAAACATAGAAAATCTTAATGAATGAAATACATCAAATGTTACAGATATGAGTATGATGTTTGAAGCAAGCAAAATTAATCAACCAATAAGATTTGATACAAGAAACGTTATTACTATGTATTCAATGTTTTATGAAGCAAAACATTTTAATTCCCCACTTAACTTTGATACAAGAAATGTGCAAAACATGAAGGCTATGTTTTATGATGCACTCGAATTTGACCAAGAACTAAAATTTAATACTAAAAATGTTACAGATATGTCTTTAATGTTTAGCGGGGCAAGTAAATTCAATAAATTGCTCAACTTTGATACAAAGAATGTTAAAAAAATGAACTCAATGTTTTGGGGAACAAATGAATTTAATCAACCGATTAACTTTAATACACAAAATGTTGAAGACATGGAACAAATGTTCTCTCATGCAAAAGCATTTAATCAAATATTAAATTTTGATACAGGCAATGTAACAAATATGAGAGGATTACTTGAATTAGCAGAGAACTTTAACTCTAATTTAAACTTTTCTGATACGAAAAATGTTACCACTATGGAAATGATGTTTAATGGAGCTATAAACTTTAACAAACCAATAAATTTCAATACAAAAAAAGTAACAAATATGAAATTTATGTTTAATAATGCATATAAATTTAACTCACCTATTAAATTTGATACAAATAATGTTACTAATATGTATGGTATGTTCTATGGAGCGCTTGAGTTTAATCAACCACTTAACTTTGATACAAGTAATGTTGAAAATATGGGCAATATGTTTTATAATGCAAAGAAATTCAACTCAGAGCTTAAATTTAGTAATACAAGAAATGTAAAAGATATGAGTGGTATGTTTTGTTATGCAGAAGCCTTTAATCAACCACTTGATTTTGATACAAGAAATTTAGAAAATATAAAATGAATGTTTTATGACGCAAAAAACTTTAATTCAAAACTTAATTTTATAGATACAAGCAAAATTAAAAATATGCAAGGTGCATTTCAAAAAGCAAGTAAATTTAACCAAGATATTAGTAACTGAAATATTCAAGCAGTAACTGACTTTTCAAATATGTTTGAAGGTGCTAATGCCTTTAAACAAGACCTTTCTAAATGAAAAAGTAACCCAAATTGAAAATAAACTAGAACAAAAAATTAGATACTCGCAAATATAGCAAGTCTTTCTTTTTAAAACAAAGTATTTTTATGCCAATATAATTAAGAGTAAAAGAAGTGTTTAACTTATTTAATTATTATTAAATTCCTTAAGATATAGCAATCATTGAATAAAGAGAATTAAATATATCATACACTTAGCAATAAATTAAATTAGTATATAGATACAATTTTAATGTATTACTTTACAGATTAAGGCTGAAATGTCATTTTACAAAAATATTTTTTTGGTAAACTTTGAAAAAGATATTTTACTTACATTACGAGGTCATGATGAGTAAGCAAAAATTATTATTAATTCCTATGATATCAAGCATTAGCAGCTTAGTTTTATTAACTTCATGTTCTAAAATAGAAAATACTAAAATTACTGAATCAATAAGTGAAAATAAACCTGATAGTGAAAATAATGCAACTAGAGAAGGCAATACAAACCTAAATGATAATAAAGATAATAAATTAATAAATCCTACGGTTCAGCAAAACCAAACTAGTTTGTTTAAAATCATAGACCCTAAAACTATTTATAAAGAAATTTATGATCGTACCTTTGCTTTGAAATTTCTTACAAAACTTCCTGGAGACGGAGGGATATTAGATAACAATCAAGGGACTGGGTGGTTACTTGACTATCATAAATTTAAAAATGCTAATAATAAATATAAATTATTCATAGCAACAAACCTTCATGTTTTAAGTCATTTTAGTAATTCACTAAGTAAAGAGTTGAGCAGTAAACTTAACTATTATGATTCTCAAAGCGATAAAAAAGTTCTGGGTGTTGCTTTAGGTAAAACCAAAAACCCAGTAAATGATTTTAATCATGTTCCAAATAATAATCCATCAGTAGAAAAAGCAAAAAAAAATAATTGAAATGCAAATTATTATGGTAATACTGTCCCAACGGGAGAACATAGTCACTGAGAAAGTACTTCACATAAAACCACTACAACAGAAGCAATTAGTAGCCCTAAAATAGTTTTTGCTGCCCTTGATTTTATGAAAAAAGAAGCATTTTTAAAATATCAAGACAAATTAAATGAAGTAGCTAAGGAATATGGAGATAGAAAATTACAAGAAGAAAGTGATTATCAATATAAACATGCTTGGGATGATTTAAATAGAGTGTCTAATGTACCAATGATGGTAGATTTTGGAATTTTTGAAATTGATGTTGATCTTGATAAAGCAGATGAAACATTAAAACAATGAGTAAAAGAAGCTATAGATGGTGTAGATAACTATCTAGCAAGGTTATCAAAAACAGCTGCACTTCCAAATCAAAATAAAGATGTTTCTAAATATTTGCAAACAGTAGATTATGTATCTGCATTCAAAACGCAAAAACATCCTAATAATCTAACCAAGGCAAAGGATGTTTATATTGCTGGTTACCCTGTTTCTGAAAATATTGCTTGATGAATGCAAAATAATCCATCTGAAAGATATGAAATGCAGGATGGCAAGCAAAATCAAAGTATGAAATTTGATTTTCCTAAATTTGATCCAACTAAACCTTTTCCAATACTACCGCATAATTTTCCATTTCGTCGTAAACCAACAGAAGGTTTCTCTGAAAATAATGTAGAAGAAAAAATTAGTACAGTTACCCCAACAATTTTTGATTCTTATTGAGGAAGAGTTTTAGCAGCCTGATATGGTTTTCAATATAATGTTAACTTTTCTTCTTTGTACTATGGTGCATCAGGATCATTAGCTTATAATGAATACGGACAAATGATTGGGATTTATAATGGTGTTAGTTCAAATGTTCAATTTGGAGACTTACTAAGAAAGGGTTCAATTGCACCATTTTTACAGTCAAGTAATATAGAGGCTGGTGAGAATACTATTTATGCATACAATCTAATTGATGGTACTAACAAAACTCAATTTGGTATGCAAAAGAACTCATTTAGAGAGAATTTAAGAGTAATTTATCCAAATGGATTTGAAGACGGTTCTAAGGAAACCAAGCTATTTGATAAAGGTTATTAAGAAGTAATTTCACATAAGAAGTTTCTTTCAAATTATATGTTCAATGTAGCACTCAGTAACAATAATACTGGGTGTTTTTTTAAAAAAATCCACTTCTATTGATTTGAGAAAAGGGGGATAGGTGAATTAAAAAATACATTTGATAATTACTAAAAAACTTAGTTGTAATACTATAACCTAACAGGTATCATATGATCTCGATTAGATAATGAATTAGATGCCACTAAGGCAAAAAAATACACAAAAAAATAAAGTTCATAATAAAAAATGAAAAAAAGAAACTAAGCTAAATGAAAAATTATCTGTAGGACATAATCTTTGATATACTTTTAAAAAATTCTATTTTTTTTAGTACAAAAGAATCATTAAAAATTTAAATTATAAATAAACCTAGATAAAAAAATGACTAAAGAAAGCGTTTCTTACTTTGTAAGTTTATAAATCAATAAAAATAAAGGAAGAAAAATATGAAAAGCATCAATAAATTGCTAATATCTGCTGTTTCAGCTATTTCGCTAGCTATGCCACTAGTAGCTGCTTCGTGTGGTGCAACCAAACCATCAGAACAAGGTTCAGGATCTAAACCATCAGACACAACCAAACCATCAGAACAAGGTTCAGGATCTAAACCATCAGACACAAACAAACCATCAGAACAAGGTTCAGGAACTAAACCATCAGAGATAGACCCTATTCAAAATGATACAACTAATAATCAACCCCCAAAAATACCAAATACTGTAGGAGATTTATTTAAAGAACTTAATAAAATAAGAGATCAATACTACAGATTTAAGGGAAAGTTAGATTCATTAATTGATAAAGAAAAATTAAATACGATAAAGCCACACTTTGATTACTGATTTGAAAAACCAGATCCAAATCCAGACCCAGATTTAAATATAAATCAAGAACCAGATAAATTAATTAAAGAATCTGGATATGATCAAATCAAAAAAATATTAGAAAAAAGGAGTAATAAAGACAGCAAAGAATATATAGAAGCTGTAAATGAACTAAAAAAATTCATTGAAATTTATAATGCTGATCTTAGACCAATATTAGAGAAAACTATAAAATAAAACATCAATTTTTGATTCTTGAATAATCGGTAAAATTCCAAAAAAGGATGAATGAATGATTTTATCTTGTCTTATATAGTGTATATTTGGAATTATTTAATTAAAAATAAGGCAATAAAAACAAAAATGCTTAGTTAACAATAAGTTGCTAAGCATTTTTTGTTGTAGTTATTGCATTGTTAGATAACAGAATCTGTGTATGAACCATCTAATAAGAAGTCTATTAAACCAATATATAAGACGCCTTTTTTATCATATCAAGGGATTATGTTGTTATAAGTTATTACTATTTTTTTTGAATGAGTCGTCAATATTGTACAAAGATCTTGTTTCTTGTTCTATTTTTTCTTTTGTTGGTAATTCATATGCAGATTGAATGTAATATTTAACATTTGGTTTTTGGCAAACAAAATCAACTTCAAATGATTTTCTAGTTCTTTTATCACCATTAGATATAATTTTTTCAACTATTCCAACGTTGATGTTAAATCCCCTTCTCTTTAATTCATTATAAATTAAGTTTTCCATTATATGATTTGGTTCATATTGATTAAATAAAAGTTTCCCGAAAAATTAACTATATAAAAATGCAAAAATAAGCGATTTGCATTATAGATTGTTAATTTTCACAAACTAAAACAAGAGTTTTAAAAACAAAGGCTCTTGTTTTTTATCTTACAATTGAAAAAATCAGCAAAAATATGTTTAAAAATTTGCTTGTTTTTTTAAAAAATAACTATATAATTAACTATATAAAGAAGTTAATATATATGGCAGTACCAGCAGAAATTAGAGCAATAGAAAGACCTAAAAATACAGTTGTCAAAAAATCAGGTTCAATGTGAGCAGTTATTGAAAGAGTTGGATGCATTAGAAAAAATGGAAATAACCAACCAGTTGAAGGTAAAGTTATAGGACATATAATTGATGGGAAATTTGTGCCAAAAGAAAAGTTGAAAATAACTGTTTCAATGAAAAATTTTGGCGACTATGAAATAGCAAAATCAGTTTCTAAGGATCTATTGACTGATTTAAGCAATGTGTATCCGCAGGATATGGCTAAACACATATATGCTATTGCTTTACTTCGTTCTATAAATCCAAGAATGACAAATAACAAATTGGATGAAGTGTTTAATGAATCATTTATGTCAGTTGAAAGTCCTGAACTTAAACTTGGAAAAAATAATGCCTCGTCATTAATAAAATGAATTGGAAAAGACTATTCTAAGGTACTTGAATTTATTCAAAACAGGGTTAGGAAAATTGATGAGAGCAACAAAATTGCAATAGATGGAATGTTAAAAAACAATAATAGCAAAGTAAATTCATTAAATGATTTTTCATACAAATCAAAGTTAAAAAATAGTAAAAACATCTCTATTTTGATTGCTTTTAATGTAACAACTAGAGATGTAATTTGTTCGTTGCCTTATTCAGTAAATTGTGTGGATGTCACTAGTTTTCCTGACTTTTTGGAGAAAACAGGAATAAATAAGGGAATAATTATAGGTGACAAAGGCATAAATAGCAGTGCACTAATATCCAATGTTGGCTTTATACATCCGCTAAAAAGATCACTAAAACTTTTAGAAGAAATTGATGCATACAATATGAAAGATAAAATAAACAGCAAAGATGAGCCAACCTGATGTAAAAAGATATTTCACAATGGACTTTATTACTATGCTTTCAGGAACTTAAAACGTGCATCAAAGGAAGAACAAGACTTTATGTCTAGTAAAAAATTTTCAATTGAAAGATATGAAAAAATTAAGCACAAATTCGGAACAATTGTATATGTATCAGATCAAGATATCACCTGTGAAGATGCATTAAACTTATACAAGCAAAGATGAGAAATAGAACTTGTTAACGATTTTTATAAAAATACATTAGAGTTAGAAACCGTTAGACAGCATGATGATTACAGTGTTTACGGTGATGAGTTTTTGAATATGCTTACCCTTATAATTGGAAACAGAATAAAGAATAAATTTGCTGACTCAAGAATTTTAGAGACTAAAACTTATCGCGATGTAATGAAAATATTTAAGCAATATAAAAAAATACAAATGCCATATAAAAATGACATTTGGCATGAAACTGAGCTCCCCAAAAAAGTATGGAACTCATTGAAAAAATCTTATATAGTTAATTTTTCGGGAAACTTTTAAATAATAATATTATAGCAATGTTTAATTTGCTCTAATTTATTTAGATTATAAATTCTGTTCATTAAAAAATAAATATAGTTATAATAATTCGCATGCAAAATAAAACTACAAATAAGAATATGAGATGATGGCTGCTTGGTTTTGGTTTGTTTGTGCTATTAACAACCCTTTTCTATGCTTTCTCATATGTGATTTGATACGATCCAAAAGATGAATTAAATAAAACTGGTGCACCAACACATCTTGCAGTTTTTAAAGGCTGAGGTTCATTTTTATACTATACTTACTTATCAAACTTTTTACTAGGTTTTGTCCTAATTATAGCTGGCGTTTTATGAACTAATATGTATGCTAAAAAAGCACTATTTATTTCTGTTGTTTCAATAACTATGACTTTTGTTGTCTATTGAGCATTGCTTTCATACCAAAAGTCAACATGGACTAATCCATTAAATGCTACCCGCTCACTGATTACACATGCAATAAATCCTATCTTAGGTTTTGTAGCCTTGTCTTTGATTAGAAAAGAAATTATTGTAACTAAAATTACATTTACAATTCCTGTGCTTATTTCAACTGTTTACACAATCTTTGCAATGATATTATTCTTTGCTACATTTGACAAAATAATTCAAGGCAGAGGCGCAGTTGTTTATGGATTTTTAGACTTTAAAAACCCTTATTTTTATAAAGGAAATAATACAGGAGTAATAATTATTCTTGATTTACTTCTTTATGTTGTTTCAATGATAACACCATTATTATTTGGAATTATGTGGAAGTTTATTTATAAAATTAAGTATCAAAAATCTATACCTAAAAAACCAAAGTGATTGCTGAACAATAATTAGTCATAGCACTATTGCTATGATTTTATTTATTCCGACATAAATACATTTGCTGTATTACATTATTTTTTGCTAATTATATATTTTTATTAATTCTATTCATTCATTAACTGTTAGTTGTCTAGCCATAATAAAATATCCCTTCTACATAAAAAAATATTTGAACAAACATAATTATTTGTTCAAATATTCCTAAATGAAAAGTTCAAGTGCAACACTGTTGCATTTGCTTTTTTTATTATAAATTAAATGTTTCTATAACTTATTTTTTTGTTTAAAATGAAAAAATATTTATTATTTTTTTGAATCTAAATTCAATTTAAAGAGTTTTATTATTAAAACTAAAATTTGAAATACTCAAAAAACTGACATTAGTCAGTTATTATTTTTTTTAGTTTGATTTTATCAATTTTAAATAAGTAAATTTTTATAATATAAAATCATTACTATTTTCTTTTTTAAACAACTCCAAAGGTGTTAATCAGTTTAATATTTCTCTTGGCATATTGTTAATTTTGAAAACTATTTTTTCTAATTCTTCTTGGGTTATTTCATTAAAATCAAACCCCTTTTTAAATTCTCTTCTTAAAATCCCATTTCAATGTTCATTACTACCTCGTTGGAATGATGCATATGGTTCTGCACGATATATTTTTATGTCTAACCACTTAGCTAATAAACCAATTTTTTCAAATTCAATACCATTATCTATGGTTATGCTTTTGACAAATAAATTGTTATCTTGAATTAGATTTTTAAGACTTGAATTTATTACAAATCCAGATTTTGAACGAACTTTTATTGCGAATCCGATTCTTGTTTTTCTTTCTGTAAGTGTTAAAACATTGTAATATCCATTTGATTTTCTACCCAATACAAGATCAGCTTCTCAGTGTCCAAATTCTTTTCTTAAATCAATTTTTTTTGGTCTTGTTCATATTGGAAAAACGTAATCTGCTGAATTAACCAATCTTTTTATAACTGATGTAGTTCTTTTTCCACCCTTTTTATATCATTTTCTTAATCTATCTTTTCTTTTGATAACTCAAAGATTTTTATTTATTCAGTTGTATACCGTTCTTAATGAAGGACAATTTATATTTGGATCCTTTTTTATCTCATGTAATGTAGCTTTCACACCATAGTATTTTTTGTCATATTTATTTTTGAATAATTCTGTAAATTTATCAAATTTATTCGGCAACAAAAATCTAAAATAATATTTATGTCTATGACGTTTTTTAGCTTTAATGTTTGCTACCATGGGGTCATAAGTTCCTAAACTTGTGTTTCTTTTTATTTCTCGCATAATTGTTGAAGGACTTCTATCTAATTTTTTTGCAATTGAACGTATTGATTTATTACGATTAAGCTCAAATTTTATATAAGATCTTTCAACTTCATTTATGTGTTTATATTTATTATTTTTGTTATAATTCATATTGAAAGTTCCTTTATCTCAAGCGGGACTTTTTTTCTTATTTTTAAAAATAAAAATTCAAGTGTCCACAACTATATTTTATATCTTTATTGTGTTGCACTTGAATTTATAATTAAGCAGGATATGAAATTCCTTGAATTTCATTTTCTTCTTTATTAAACAAATTTTCATTTTTTGAATTTTCTGTGTTGTTATGCCCAATTGCATAATCATCACCAATTGCTAGGTATTTAATTTTTCCACTAATAGGTTTTTGAATGTTATTTTTTTCTTGAATTTCGTAATTAATATTTTCATTACTTGGGTTATTTTTATTATTACATGCCGCTGAAATAAGCGGAATTGTAATTCCAATAGGAATTAGCATCGGCAAATGGCTTATTTTCCTGATTTTCTTATTTGGTTTCATAAAAAAACCTCCTAATTTATTTATTTTTACATCTTTAAGGATGCATTTTTAAATAATCATTATTCATAATTTAATTGCTTAAGCTATAACAAAATTTAATAGTAATTATGTATCTAATCAGAAATAAAATTTTCTTAATAAATATGAAATTTTAATAATGAAAATAAAAGTTTTTATTGCAAATAAATTACTTTATAATCATTTAAATTTTTCTCTAAAAATTCATAGAATTAATTTTTCAGATCTTTATTGTTGTGTTTAAAAAAACCTAATTAAATTTAGGTAAATTTAGATTAATTAGATTATTTATTAGAAACAAAAAATAATTTCATTCATTTATTAAAATAAATTGTTACTTCTTATTAAATTCCTAGTTTAAATAGCCCATGTTAAGCCTTTTTTGTAAAAAATATTATTATTTCTTAATTTTTATATATTTAAAAATCTTAAATTATTAATTTTTAGACTATCCAAAGGCACTAGAAAATATACATTCAAGTGGCATTCAAAAAATGCACTTTAAAAATTGATATTTTTAGTTTTTATATTATTAGTTTATAAAAAATATTTCAATAAAGTAATAAAAAAATAATTACATTTAAACAAAACTAGAATATAAATTATAAATATATATCATATTGTTCGAATCTTTTCTAAGAAGTTTAAAAGTTAATTATTTTCTTAGAATTTTTCCATCTTACTTTTTTTCCAAATAATTATATATGAAATTGAAAAATATTATATTAATAATATAATATTAGATTCAAAGAAATCTTAAGTTTACTATTAGTAAATTGATTTTTTTTATATTAAAAATTAATAAAAAAAATCACAAGAAATCAACTTTCTTGTGATTGACATTTATTTTATTAAGAATATTCATTTTCATTGATTTTATCTAAACCAGATCAAGTAGATATAGATTTTTTATTATTCAATTTCATAAATTTACCATATCCACCTTCTTTTAGCGTTAGAAGAATGTATTCTTTTTTAGAAATTCTTTTTTTGGTATCTTTTTCATTAGTTTGAAAATTAATTTGTGTTAACTTGTCTTTCTCTTTTTCATTATAACCTGAACTAGTTATGATGTAAGTAATTGATTCGGGTCCGTAGTTTTTTTCATCAAAATATGTTCATTTTTTAATGAATCATCCACTTTCACTAATTGCATAATTAGTAAATTGACGACGGTCACTTTCTTTTTTAAAATATGCTTGCATTCCAGTAAATTTACTTGATATAAATGGAATAGCTTTTAAATTAGTACCCTCTTGAATTTCCCATAATATTGATCTAACACCAGTGTATAAACTTAATGTTGAAAACTCTATTCCTTTTGCTGCATCACGATCTTTAACAAGTGTTTCGCGACCAAACATTTCAAAAAGAATAAAATCAATAACTACTTTTAAACGATAAACAGCTTTTCATTGCTCAGTTTGGATTTTATCCTTAAATGGTTTACTTTCAACTTGCTTATATTGTTCATAAAGCATTTTAAAAATACTATCAGCCAATTTAAGAACGTCAATACTTGGCGTTATATTATCTGGATCTGAACTATCTTGATTTGAATTATTTCCACGATTAAATATATTACTTATTTTTGTTTGATCATTCAATGTTTTTATATTTGTTCTTTCTGAACTTATTGAATTCATATTAACATTTCTTAGCATTCTATATAAGATTGAATTTTCAAAATTACTTTTTCCAAAAATAAGATTAATAAGTTTTACAAGGCTTTCCCCATTAATAGGTTTTTCATCTCCTATTAAATCTCCTAATATGTTTAAATCACCATTTCCAAAACCTGATTTAATTTTGTTGAAGGCTTTAAATAATCATTCTAGTGGATTAGAAATGTCAAATTCCTTACTATGTTCAACGATGTGATTTGTTGTTCTTTTCACAACTTTTGTTTTAAAATATTCAGTTTCAATTAAGTGATTAATTATTTTTTCTAGTAATTCACTTAGGAATTTTTTATCTTCACTAGTTGTGTGTTCTAAATTTAAAAGATTTATTAAATGTTCTACCAATTCATTCATTAAATTCTTGTCAGATGTGAATTTTTTAATAGTTTTAACAATGCTTTCATTTAATTTATTTGAGACTTTTTCCAATATTGTATGAATAATATTTCCAATATCGTCTGCTACTATTTTTTCCCCAACAAAAAACTCACTAATAATCTCATTTATTAAATCTTTAAAGTAATTATTTTTAATTATTGAATTTATAAGTTTCTTTAACTTATCATTTGCAACTATTTTTGAATCAATGTTTTTGATTGCATCTTCAATTTGGGTATTAATAATTTGCGTAACTGTATTAGTGATTGATTCTTTTATTTCTTGATGCTCATTTTTGTTTAGAGAACCATTGAAACCTTTTATTAAATTTTTAAATATCTTTTTAAATCGCTCTATTAATTCTTTATTTTCTTGGTTAGTATCTCTTTTTCTTCTTTTAGTCTTTAATTTTGATATATTTCTTGAGAAATAGCTATATATTGAATTTAATTGATTTTTTAATTCTTCTTTATTGACATTTTTATCAAATGCTGCTAAGGATGCTTTTTTAAAAAATTCCTCAGTAAATATTTCTTCATATTTAACTTGTTTTAATGCTGAAAAAATATTATTTTTAATTTCTTCAATTTTTATTTCATTTTTTGAAATATTATCAATTAATTGTTTTAGGAAGTTAGAAATTGAACTTATTAAATCAGAATTTTTGTTTAGATTGTACATTGTTCTTGCAACAAAATTCGCAATATTTTCAATTTCATTATCTGTTGAATCAAATTGATATTTTTTACCAATAGTTTTCAATGAAAAGGCAATTAATTGCTTTAAATAATCTTTGTTATCTATTAGTTCACTAATAATTGGCTTAATCAAAGAAGATATTTTTTCTGAGTTTGAAGCAAGAATTTTTTTAAATAAACCATTTCAATTATCAATTTCTTTTAATTCAGTTTGTTTAATTTCCAAAATTCAATCTAAAATTGAATTTATAACATTATCATTATTTTTATCAAAGATAATTTTCTTAATTTTTTCAACTGTTTTCTTTGCAAATTCAGTTGCACTTGAATCTTCTTTCAAAATTAAATTTTGAATTGAATATAATTGTTTTTCAATAAAGTTTTTAATTGGTGAATTGAATAAAAGTTTGTTTAGTAATTCTTTTATATCTTTTTTATTTGATTTTTCAATTTTTTCTAAAATTTGTTTAGTTCATTTAAAAATAATATTGATTTTTTGGGAATTATTTTCTTTACTATTTTTATTATCAACTAAAAGAAGTTCAAAAAGTTGACCAAGATTTTTTTGATTAATAATCTCCGAAAATGAATTTGATAATTTAGCATTTAATTCTTTTGAAAGATCATTGAAATTATTAATTTTTTTCTTGTCAATTGATTTAATTAATTTAATAATTTCATCTTGAAAATTTTTTAGTAATTGAGAATTAGGAACATTTTCTATTACCTTTTTAAGATCTTTTGAAATTTCTTTTTTATCATTCTCATCCAATTTAATTTTTAATTTTGAATTTATTGTTATTACAAAAATATCAGCCAATAGTGTAAAGTTTTTATCATTTTTTGCTAATTGATTAAAAAGTTCTTTCACAACATCAGCCAATCCATTTTGATCAATATTTTCTAATATTGAAAGAATGAATTTTTCCGGACTTTCTTTGTTATATTTATTTTCTTTGTCAAAAATTAAGTTATAAAATAGTTTTTTTATCTTATTGACAACATTTTCATTTGTAATTGTTTCATAAATACTTTTAAATCAGGTGCTTATTAGTTGTTCAATACTATTGAATTCAGAATTTAATTCAAGTATTTTTGTTTCCAAATTATTACTTTTTATGTAATTAATCAAAGGAGAAACTACTAAATAATTACCTAATTTATTAAGCATTGATTTAATTAAACCATTATTTAATCCATCATCAATTATTAAAGAAATAAAGTCTTGAATATTTTTTTTACCCTGGTCATTTAGCAATTCATTTGTTTCTGCCTCTGATAAGTTTTTTATAAAAGTAAATAATGAATCTTTATTTTTATTTAAGTTATTTATTTCTTTTGGATCGAGGAATTTATCAATTTTTACTAAAGAAGCTCCTAAATAAACCATGCCTTTGTTGTATTTTTCCTGATCCAGGTTTTTTATATGGTTTGGTGTATAACTAACTAATTTAAAAAATACGTGATTGTTTTTATTAATCCCATCTTTATTATCCAATGCTAAAGATTCAAAGAATTTCTTATTAATTTGTTGATTGTTATCTAAATTATTTAAGATTGTTTTTGCTAATAAATCTAGTAATTGATAACTTAAATCGTCTTTTTTATCTTTATTAAAATCTAAACTTTCAATGAGATGCTGAAATAAATATTCAATTGCATCAATGTGTTCCTTATTTTTAATTTGATAAACATTTTTTAGCTCTTCAGTAATTTCTTTAACTGTTTTTGTAAAAATTTTTTTATCTTTTTTAATTTGTTTAATTGCTTCTGCAAATAAATCAATAATTTCTTCTTTTGTGTCAATGAAAAGATTTTTAACGAAATTATCAAAATTAGAATTTTTAAAATATTCTTTTTGCTTATTTTCATTTAAAAGAATAACTGAAATTTTTTTAGTAATCACATCAAATTCTTTTTCAATTGAAACCTTATTTAAAAGAAGATTTTTTAATTGATTAGGAAATATTTTATTCAATATTTCATCTTTAAACATTGCCTTAATAAAACTTGGTAAATTAGTTTCTAAAAATTTTTTATTTTCTTCTTTTTCTAAATATTTTTTATCTAAAAGATCTTTTATCAAGAAATAAAAATTATTATTTTGTGATCATTGATGATGAATCAAATTTTTAATATTTTCAAATGAAGTATTTGTATGTGCTTGCTTTGCTAATAATTCTAAAATTGCAATATTAACTTTTTTAAGTGTATCTTTTGTATTATCTGACTCTAAAATTTGATTAAAAAATGCTTTTAATAAATTAATTTGATTTTTTTCTAATAAGGAGTCACATAAATTTGAAAAAGTTTGATAAACATCACTTTTGTTAACACCCAAAATTCCTAAAAGATTTAAAACAATGTCTTTAATTTCTTTATCTGAAGTTACATTTAAATTCAATTTCAATTCTTTTAATAATTCTTCAACTGAATTATTTTGTTTTTCAGACGCAATAATTTTTTTATTGATTTGATTTTTTTCAAACGGATATTCTTTGTTATATGAATCAGTTTTTGTGTTATTAATACCAAAAATTAATGATTTGATTGTTGTTGATTTTTTTTCAAATTCAAGTGTATTTAAATGTTTTGAATTTTCTTGATTATCAAATAATTTATTATATTCAGAATTATTTATTGACATTTTGGCAAAAATATCTTGACCTAATTTTTTATAAGCATTTTTATTTGGCAAAATGCTTATAAAATCTGTTGTAAAATCATTTTTGTTATTTAGAAGATATTCTTCATTAGAGAATGAATAAAAATTAAGATTTTTTTTCGTTGCAACTGATTGAATTGCTTCATTTAGTTGCTTAGTTGTATTTTTAAAAACTTCATTTAATCCTTCATTACTTTGAAGATTAATTGTGTGTAAGAGTGGTGATAAAAATCCAGTTAAACTAATATTAATTTCTGGATTGATTTGTTTAATTTCATCAATTAAAGCAAAATAGTTATTTTTTAAATTTTCAATTCGTTGATTAATTTTATTTTTAAAACTTTCAATTCTTTCTTTGGTGTTTTGATTTTGATTAAAAATCAAACCTAAAATTTCATGTTTTTTAAAAATATCATTAAATCCGATTGAGATTGTTAATAAATTTGTTTCCTCAATTGCATTAATTAATTTTTCTGATTTAAGGTCATTATTGATTAGACCTAAATCTTTATTTAGTTGTTGTGTTTGTTCAAATGCTTCTTTTTGATTTTGATATTTATTTTTATTTAGTAAAAATAATCAATCTGTTATTTTTGAATTTGCAATTCCAAGATTATTATATTTATTTAAAGTTGTTTGACCATCATTTAGTAACAAAATTGCATTTGCTAAATATGAAGCATATGAAATCCCATAAACTTCATTTTTTTCCTTGTCAAATAAATTTTCATTTTTTGCATTTTCAGTGTTATTATGCCCAATTGCATAATCATCTCCAATTGCTAAATATTTAATTTCACCACTGATTGATTTTTGGATGTGATCATTCTTGTTTATTTGATCTTCAATATTTTTATTGCTTGCTTTATTATTACATGCTGCTGAAAAAAGCGGAATCACAAGACTTAAAGGAATTAGCATAGGCAAATTGCTTATTTTTTTGATTTTCTTATTTGGTTTCATAATAAAACCTCCTAATTTGTTTTTTACATCATTGATGATGCATTTTTGAATATCATTATTCATAAATTTAATTGCTTAAGTCACAAAAGATATAATCGTAATCATTTAATAAAAAATTGAAATGTATCAATTTTAAATAATTAAAAAAATTAAAAATTTCATTCTTTTTTATGTGTTAAGACGTTTATAAAATTCTTGTTAATAAGATATTAAATTAAGGAATTATTTAAAACTGACCAAAGGAGCTAAAAAATATGCAAAAACATTGCTAATAATAGCTTGTTTTGCAAAAAGGTTAAGATTGTTATTTTTATTATTATTTGATTTGTAAAAAGAATTTCAATAAAATAAGAAAGAAAAAATAAACGTAAACAATACCAACATATAAATTATCAATATATGTCTTATTGTTAAGATTTTTCCTAAGAATTTCAAAGCATGATTATTTTCTCAGGTATTTTTCATCTTATTTTTCATAGGAAACTAATTATATATTAAATTGAAAGAATATTATTGTAATAATATTTCAAGCAATTTTATGCTTGCATCCTGAAAGAAATTAAAAAAATATTTTAATAAACATTTTTTATAATAAAAAAACCAACCTAGAATTAGATTTATTTCTAGGTTAGTCACTCTATCATTTGTCAAATTCTATTTTATCAAGCCCAGACCAAGTAGATTTTGATTTACGCTTATTTAATTTCATAAATTTAGCATATCCACCTTCTTTTAAGGTTAAAAGAACGTATTCTTTTTTAGATATTTTTTCTTTATTTTGTTCATCTACTTGAAAATTAATTGGTTTAAGTTTATCTTTTTCCTCATGACTATAACCAGAGCTTGTTATTATATATGTAATTGATTCAGGACCATAGTTATCTTCTTCAAAATATTTTCACCCTCCCTTATTGCTTATAGCATAATTTGTAAATTGGCGTCTGTCATCTTGCTTTTTGAAGTATGCTTGCATTCCTGAAAATTTGCTTGATAAAAATGGTATAGCTCTTATGTTTGTTCCTTCTTGAACTTCTCAAAGTATCGCTCTTGTACCAGTGTACAAACTAAGTTTATTAAATTGTCATCATTTTACATCTTCACGTTTGTCCGTTAGTGTTTCCCGTCCAAATATTTCAAAAATAATAAAATCAATTGCTACTTTCAGACGGTAAACTGCTTTTCATTCATTTGTTTCAATTTTTTCTTTAAAGTTTAGTTCTTCAACTTTCTTATATTCATTATGAAGCATTCTAAAGATATCGTCAGCCAATTTAAGAATGTCAAGACCTGGTGTTATGTTATTTGGGTCTGTTTGATCAGGTTTTGAATTACCGTTTCGGTTAAAGATATTACTTATTTTTGTTTGAGCATTTAATGTATCCATATTTGTTCTTTTTGATATTTCAGGATTCATATTAATATTTCTTAACATTTTATAAAGGATAGAATTTTCAAAATTACTTTTTTCAAAAACTAAATTAATTATTTTAATTAAATTTTCACTATTAATTGGTTTTGAATCTCCTATCAACTCTCCTAAAATATCTAGATCACTATTAGTAAAACCAGATTTTATTTTCTCGCTAAAATCAACAATTCATTGAAATGGCTTAGTAATGTCGAATTCCTTGCTATAAGAAACAAGAAAATCTGTTGTTCTTTTAATAATTTTTGTTTTGAAATAATTAGTTTCAGCTAGGTAATTAATTATTTCTTTTATTAATTTTCCTAAAAATTCTTTATCTTCTTCATTTGTTTTTTCTAAACTTAAAAATTCTATTAAATCTGTTACTAATTCATTAATTAGTTTTTCATCTAATGTAAATTTTTTTACAATATTTACAATATCATTATTTAACTTACTTGATACATTTTCCAAAATTTTACTAATAATGCTACCAATATTATTAGATTCAATTTTTTTGCCTGCTAAAAAGTCTGTAATAATATCACTTATTAATTCATTAAAATATTTATTTTCAATTACAATGTTTACAATTTTTTCAAGTTTATTGTTTGAAACTATTTCTGAATCAATATTTTTAATTACTTTTCCAATTTGATCTTTAATAATTTTTGTAATAGTGTTTGTTATTGAATCACTTATTTCTTTATGATCTATTTTATTTAGCGAACTATTCAATCCTTTAAGAGCGTTAATAATTATTGATTCAAGTTTTCTTAAAAAATTATTATTTTCTTTGTTTTCAGAAGTATTTCTTTTTCGTCTTACTGCACTATTTTTTAGTTTTGGTAGATTTTCTGAAAGAAAGTTGTATAGAGATTGTAATTCTTTTTCAAATTCATCTTTTTTAACGCTTTTATCAAAAACTGCTAATGCTGCTTTTTTAAAGAAATCTTCAGTAAAAAGTTTTTCATAATCAATTTGTTTTAATGATGAAATAATATTTTCCTTGATTTCTTCGATTTTTATTTCTTTACTTGAAATATTCTCAATTAAGTTTTTTAAGAAGGCAGAAATTGTATTTGATAAGGTTCCATCATCATTCAAATTTGATATTGATCTTGCTAAGAAGTTTGCAATGTTTTCAATTTCAGTTCCTTCATAACTAAATTTGTATTTTTTTCCAACTGCTTTTATTGAAAAACTAAATAAATCTTTTAGATATGCTCTATCATTTGTTAATTCTTTAATGATTGGTTTGATTGAAGAAGATATTTCTTTTGACTTAGATGAAATAATTTTGCTAATGAAATCAGATCAATTATTTATATTTTTTAATTCTTCTTCTTTTATTCCTAATATTCAATCTAGAGATAAATCAACAAAATTGTTTTCATCATTATTAAAAATAATTTTGTTAATTTTTTCAATTGTTTTTTTTGCAAATTGTTTAGCATTTGAGTCTTCTTTTAATATTATTTCTTCAATTCTATTTATTTGTTTTTCAAGAAAACTTTTTATTGTTGAATTAGATAAAAATTCGCTTATTAATTCTTTTATATGATCTTTATTTGAATTATTGATTTTAGATAAAATTAATTTTGTTCATTTAAGAATAATATTAATTTTTGGTTGATTATTTTCTTTGTTTTTATTATTTTCAATTAATAAAAGATCGAATAGTTGGCCAATATTTTTTTGATTAATAATTTTTCCAATTGAAGCTGAAAATTTATTAGTTAATTCTTTTTGTAGATCACTAAAGTTATTAACTTTTTCTTTTTCAATTGATTTAATAATTTCAATAATTTCATTTTTTATTGTTTTTAGTAATTCAGAATCAGGAATATTTTTTATTAGATTATTAATATCTTTTGCAATTTCATTTTTTTCATTTACGTCTAGTTTTATTTTTAATTTAGAATCTAATGTTATTACAAAAATATCTGTTATTAATGAGAAGTTTTTCTCATTTGTTGTTAGTTGTTTAAAAAGCTCATTAATAATTTCAGTTAGTCCATTTTTATCAATGTTTTTTAAGATTGAAACAATAAATTTTTCAGGATTTTCTTTATTATATTTTTTTCCATTATCAAAAATTATGTCATAAGATAATTTTTTGATTTTTTCAACAACATCCTTATTTGTAATTGAATCATAAATGCCTTTAAATCAGTTTGTTATTACCTCTTTAACATTTTTTTCAGGATTTAATTTTAATATTTCATCCTCTAAATTATTGTTTTTGATGTAATTTGTTAATGGTGAGACAATAACATAGTTTCCAAATTTATCAAGTAAAGATTTGATTAGACCATTATCTAATCCATCATCAATTGCTAAAGAAATGAAACCTTCAAGATTTCTTTTACCTTCTTTATTTAATGATCCTTTTCCTTCTGCTTCAGATAAGTTTTTTATAAATGCAAATAATGAATCTTTATTTTTATTTAGGTCACTAATTTCTTTTGGATCTAGGAATTTATCAATTTTTACTAAAGAAGCAGCTAAATAAATCATTCCATTGTTGTATTTGTCTTTTTCTAACCCGGTTTTATTTGGGATATGGCTAATTAATTCAAAGAATAATTTATTATTTTTATTTATTGCATTTTTATTATCTAGGGCTAAAGATTCAAAGAATTTTCGATTAATTTTTACATTCTTGTCGAGGTTAGTTAGAATTGTTTTAGCAAATTGATCTAATAATTGATAACTTAATTGATTTTTATTATTTTGATTAAAATCTAAGTTTTCAATGAAATTCGAAAGGAAATATTTAATTGCATCAATTCGTTCATTTTTAATTTGATATACATTTTTTAATTCATTTCCAATTTCATTGATTGTATTATCAAAAGTATTTTTATTGTTTTTAATTTGTTTAATAGATTCTGCAAATAAAACAATTATTTCTTCTTTTGTATCAATTAAAACTTCCTTAATAAAATCTTCAAATTTATCAAATTTGAAATATTTTTCTTGATTTTTTTGATCTAAAAGATTAATTGAAATTTTTTGCATTACAGCATCAAGTTGTTTTTCAATTGAAACTTTTTGTAAAATAAGTTTTTTTAATGAACTAGGGAATATTTTATTCAATATTTCATCTTTAAACATTGCCTTAATAAAGTTTGCTAAATTATTTGCTAAGAATTCTTTATTTTCTTTATTTTCTAAATATTTTTTATCTAAAATTTCTTTGATTAAGAAATAAAAATTATTATTTTTTAGTCATTGGTCATTGATTAATTTTTTGATGTTTGCAAATGAAGTATTTGTATCTGATTGTTTGGCTAGTAATTCTAGAATTGCAATGTTAGCTTTATTTAGTGTATCTTTTGTCATTTTTGAATCTAGAATTTTATTAAAAAACGTTTTTAATAAATCAATCTCATTCTTTTGTATTAAAGAATCACATAAATCTAAGAAGGTTTGGTAAACTTCTTTTTTAGTAATTCCTAAGATTGATAAGAGATTTGAAATAATGTTTTTAATTTCGTCATTTTTAGAATTATTTAAATTTAGTTTTAATTCTTTTAATAATGCTTCATTCAAACTATTTTGTTTTTCAGATGTGATGATTTCTTTATTAATTTGATTTTTTTCAAATGGATATTCTTTGTTATATGAATCAGTTTTTGAATCATTAATACCAAAAATTAATGATTTGACTGTGGTTGCTTGTTTTTCAAATTCAAGAGCATTGACATGATTTGATTTTTCTTGATTATTAAACAATTTATTGTAATCATCATTTGTCATTGACATTTTTGCAAAAATGTCTTGTCCTAGTTTTTTATAGGCATTTTTGTTTGGATAAATACTTAAAAAATCAGTTGTAAAATTGCTATTATTTTGTCAAATGTAATCTTTATTTTCAAATGAATAAAAATTAAGATTTTTTTGCTCTGCAACAGAAATAATTGTGTCATTTAATTTTTTTGTTGCAACTTTTAAAACCTCATTTAATTCATTATTGCCTTGAAGATTAATTGTATGTAAAAGTGGTGATAAAAATCCAGTTAAACTAATATTAATTTCCTGGTTGATTTGTTTAATTTCATCAATCAGATTTGCATAATAAGTTTTTAAGTTATCAATTCTTTGATTAATTTTATTTTTAAAATCTTCAATTCTTTCTTGAATTTTTTCATCTTGATTAAAAATTAATCCTAGGATTTCATGTTTTTTAAAAATATCATTAAATCCAATTGAAATTGTTAATAAATTTGCTTTTTGAATTGCTTGAACTAATTTTTCTGATGTAAGATCAGTATTGATTAAAGATAAATCTTTATTTAGTTGCTGTATTTGTTCAAATGATTGTTTTTGATTGCTATATTTCGCATTATTTAATAAAAACAATCAATCTTCTATTTTTGAGTTTGCAATTCCATAATTTTCATATGCTGCTAAGTTTGTTTTTTGATCATTAACTAATAAAATCGCATTCGCTAAATATGAAGCATATGAAACTCCATAAACTTCATTTTTTTCTTTATTAAATCAGTTATTATTTTTTGAATTTTCTGTGTTGTTATGCCCAATTGCATAATCATCACCAATTGCTAAATAATTAACTTGACCATTTATTGGCTTTTGGCTTTGATTATTTTTTTGATTTTGATCATTATTATTTTTATTATTTGATTTATCATCACAAGCCGCTGAAAAAAGCGGAATTGTAAGTCCTAACGGAATTAGCATCGGCAAATTGCTTATTTTTTTGATTTTCTTATTTGGTTTCATAATAAAACCTCCTAATTGATTTTTTTTACATCTTTTTTTGATGTAGGTTAAATATCATTATTCATTAAAATTAATTGCTTAAGCTAGATAAAAATTTTGTATTTTAATTATTGTTTAATTTAAAAAAAATAAAATTTTTTACTTCAAATAAATTTTAAAATGATATCAAATTATTAATTTTTTAGATTCACTAAAAAATTCTAATAAATTGATCAAAGTGTCATTAACGACAGATATCTTACAAAAATTTATATATTTATTTTTTATTATTTAGTTTAAAAAAATGTTTCCAAGTAATAAGAAATGTAAAGAAAACTAAAAGATAAATCATAAATATATTTTTAATATGTTATATCCTTCCTAAGAGCATTAAAAATAAATTATTTTTTCCTAGGATTTTTTACATCTTATTTTTATAGCAAATAATTATAATATTAAAAATACAAAAAATATTATATTTATAATATTTAACTAAATTTTTACTAAATAATTTTACTACATTTTGATTACTAAAAATAATTTTGAGCCGCTTAAAATTTTGTGAAAAACGATCAAATTTATAGATAAAAATAATCCTAAAAATATTGTGGTAACATTTATATATCAATTAGAACACGCTTAGGAGTTATAAAAAATATGGGATTTTTTAAAAGAGCAAGAGAAATTTGTATCATTGGAATTGGTCGTTTTGGCCAAGCTATTGTAAAAAAAATACTTTCAAGCAATGCAAGTGATATTCGCCTTGTTTTAGTTGATAACAATGAGCGTAATCTTTTGCAATTTAAAGATGAAGTTGATGGTGTTTATGTTGGAGATTGTGCTGATAGCAAAACCTTAGAGGCACTTAAGATTGATGAATTTGATGTTGTTATTGTCGCAACACCAAATAATATTGAAATTGTTGCAACGTTGTCTGAATTAGGCGTTAAAACAATTATTGCTCGGGCTTTTAGTTCAAGGCATGCAAGAGTTTTAAGACAAATTGGTGTGACTCAAATTATTTCTCCAGAAGAAGAAGCGGGTAAAAAAGTTGCAATTTTAGTTTCAAATAATTCATTGACAAAATTTTCAGAAAATATTACTGAAATAAGGGATGGATTTGTGAGTACAACTGTTTGCATAAAAAACCCAGATATTGTTAATAAAAACATTAGCGAAATAGCTTTTCGGAGTGAATACAATGTGTTAATTTCATTAGTACAAAGAGATACAAAAACATTTTTACCAAGTGGAGATTTTAAAATTAAAGAGAATGATTTAATTACTTTTATTGGTGAATTAAGTGATATTATCGAAATTACTGAGTTTTGTACAAAAGATAAAAAAAATAAAATAAAAAATGAGTAATTTTTTCAAATTTAAAAAACAATGTGCAAATCAAAGAGACTTGCACATTTTTTTATTTTATAATTTAATATTAGTTATTAATTTATAATTAATAATATTCTTTCATTAGGGGTGTTATGATTTCAATTGATCTTACAAAAATTAAGCGTTTTAAAAGAGTTTCAAATCAAGCAATATTGAAGTTTCTTCATCCGCTTGAAATTGAGCAATATAGGCAGCTAGAAAAACAAAAAAAACCTACTTTTTTAGCAACAAGATGAGCAGTAAAAGAGTGCATTTATAAAATTGATAATTCTTTGTTTGATTTTAAGAAAATTTTAATTGAAAAAACCAATGAGGGGAAATATATTTTTGAAGATTTTCAGCTTGCAACAACAAATGAAGATGGTTATGTTGTCGCTGTTGCATTTAAAAAATAAGGAGTTAAATATGAAATTAAAAACAAGAAAATTTTTTCGTTTTTTTCCATTAATTCACAACATTTTAGTGCTTAAAGCAAAAGCACGAAGAAACCGAAGCATGCCAGATTATTACAAAGCATCTGAAAGACATTTTTTCGTTCAAAAACATGGTTCAAATATTTTAAGGCATTTAAATATCGAACTTAAAGTTGAAGGGTTTGAAAATATTCCAAGTGGACCTTGCTTTTTAACACCAAATCACTCAACTTATTTGGATCCCTTGATCATTATTTCTGCACTTTGAAATCATGGCGATGGACAAAAACGATCAAGACAAGCAAACTTTGTTGCAAGAAATGAAGTAAAAAAGAAAAAAACCATTGCGAAAATTGCTGATTTGATCGATACATTTTATATAGATACTAATAAACCAAGAGAAGCCTTGTCAATTTTAAAAGAATTTGGACAGCACGTCAAAAAAAATCAAACATGTGGTGTGATTTTCCCAGAAGGGACTCGCACAAAGGATGGTAAAATTCATAATTTCAATACCGGTGTTTTTTTAACAGCACAATCAACCTACATTCCACTTGTTCCTGTCACAATTAATAATGCTGCCAATGCGTTGGATGATAATCGAACAAATAAATTAGTAGTAACTGTTATATTTCATCCAGTGATCAAACCACAGCAATTTCAAACTTTAGATAAAAGAGATTTTGCTTCTTGGATTCAAGGAATTGTGCAAAGTTCTTATGTTGATCAAGTTATTACATCAAAAGAAACAATAAAAAATGATTATTCAAAAAGAAACTAGGTTTTAATGTTAGATGAGATAAATAATTTAGAAAATAAAAATACTTATTCAAGTTCAAATAATTTTAGCAATAATGAAAATTATAAAAATTTAGATGATAAACATATTTTTAGACTTTCAAACTTTGATGGTCCACTTGATCTTTTAGTTAGTTTAATTAAAGAAAAAAATATCAGTATTTTTGATGTTGATTTATATGAATTAGCTACACAATATTTAGAAATTATTAAAAAAATTGAATTTTATGAAATCGATATTGCTTCTGAGTATTTGGTGATGGCAGCAACCTTGTTGCAACTAAAAGCAAGAATGCTTTTACAAGATGAAGAAGTTGTTGAAGAAATTAAGCAAGAGAAAAAAAGACTATTAGAACAAATTGCTGAATATGAAAAGTTTAAAGAAATTGCAATTGTTTTAAAAGAAAATGAAGATAGTCGACAAAATTTATTTTCAAAAGAACCTGAAGAACATGATGATTTCAAAAGAGTAGTTGATAATTCAGTATTAGATGGATATTCAAGTAGTTCAAAACTTGTTGTTACCTTAAGAAAAATGTTTGAAAGAACATATTCTGAAATGGTAAGAAATATTACAATTTCAACAGTTGCAGTTAGTCCAGAAAAACAAAAAGAGCGAATTATTCATTTATTTTTCAATAAAAATGAACTTCTTTTTGAAGAGGTTTTTAATGTACCATCAATGGGACATTTTGTTATCACCTTATTAGCAATTCTTGATTTAGCAAGACAAGAAATTGTTTTTATTGAACAATATGAAGATGAAGGAGTTATCAAAATAAAAAAAGGACCAAAGTATGAATAATAAAATTATTGAAGCCTTATTGTTTATTCAAGGAAGTGATGGAATTACTCCAGACCAAATCAAAGAAGTTTTTAAACTTAACACAATTCAAGAAGGTCGAAAAATGTTGCGTGATTTTAAAACATTTTTTAATAATTTAGACCGAGGGATTAAAGTTTATGAATTTAATGATGTTTACAAATTTTTAACAATTGAAGCAGCTAGGGAACATATTACAGACTTACTGACAATTGCAAGAAAACAAAAATTATCAAACGCCTCAATTGAAGTAGCTGGTATTGTTGCTTATAAACAACCAGTTACACGTTCAATTATTTCAAATATTCGGGGTGTAATTAGCGATGGAATTGTTGCAAATTTATTAGAAAAAGGCATTATTGAGGAAGTTGGTGTTGCTCAAACTCCTGGTAATCCAATTTTGTATGGAATAACAAATAAATTTTATGATTATTTCAAAATTAAGACATTAGCAGAACTACCTCCTTTCCCAGAATTTGAACGTTATTCAAATGTGGAAGATGGAATGGAAAATAAAGAATTTAATTTATTTGATTCACAAAGAAGTGACACAAATAATGATGGCATTTTTATACATGAAGAGGATTTTAATGAACAAATTTAGAGCAAAAAAAGATGATGTTGGACGGATTTTATATAAATATATTTTACGCATATGTGATAATGTACCAAAATCCCGAATTGAAAAAATTTTTCGACAAAAAGATATTAAGGTTAATGGGATTAGAACAAATGATAAACAATATAAATTGCAATTAGATGATGAGATTGTTGTATATGGAATTTCGGAAATTGCAAAACCAAGCAAAAAAAATTTAGCAAATATTAATTTCAAAGTTATTTATGAAGACAAGAATCTATTAATTGTTGATAAAGCAATCAATGTTTCAATGCATTCGGAAGAAAATTGTTTGGATGATCAAGTTCACAAATATTTAAATTTCAAAAAAACATCTTCATTTGTTCCCGCATCAATTGGAAGAATTGATAAAAAAACAAGTGGTTTGGTTGTTTATGCCAAAAACTATAAAACATTAGTTGTTTTTGATGAATACCAAAAATATTTTGAAAAAGTTTATCAATTTGTTGCAAATTTCAATCAAGATAAATTGGATGTAACTGTGCGTTTAGAAAAAGATATTAAAAATGAAAAAATGAAAGTTAATCCAGATTTTGGCACAAAAGCAAGAACGATTTTTTATAAAGAAGGAAATCGAAGTTATGCTCAAATTATTACTGGAAAAAAACATCAAATAAGAGCAACATTAGAATATTTAAAAATGCCAATATTAGGCGATACAAAATATGGTGGTAAAAAAGCAAAAAGACTTTATCTACACTCATATTCAATTAAATTTTTAAATCTCCCAGAAGAATTTGCAGAATACAATAATCAAATTTTTATTTCACATCCAAAATGATAAAAGGAAAAATAAATATGAAAGAAGCAAAAATTAAGGAATTAGCAAATAATTTATTGCTTGAACCAAGTGAAGAAATTATTAAATTAACACAAGATTTATTGGCAACAATAGATAAGGAATTGCTTGAACTTGAATCAATTAATTTGGATGATATTAAACCAATTTCACATCTTGATGAAATAGGGATTGAATTTGATGATTTGAGAGAAGATATTGTTGATGAAAGAAAAAAAATTTCTAAAGAAGATATATTGAAAAATGCCGCTAAAAGCAATGATCAATTTGTAATTATGAAAAGAGTTGTCAATGAGCAATAAAAAAATTGAAAATATTATTAATAAATTAAGTCTTGATAAAAATCATGCGATTGCTTATTTGTTCAAGAATGCCAAATTAAAAAATCAAGGACTTTTAGCAAATAAAGTATTTAGTATTAAAGATAATTATGCTGATTGTAATGTTGAATGCAAAGGTTCAAGTATTTTTTTAGAAAATTTTAAACCACAATATAAATCAACAGTTATTAAATTGCTTGAAGAAGCAGGAGCTACTTGTGTTGCAAGAACAAATTTGGATGAATTTGGAATGGGTGGTAGCGGTGAATATTCTGCATATGGTCTAATTAAAAATCCTTTAAATGATCAATATTTAGTTGGAGGTTCTTCTTCAGGAGCAGCAGCGTCTTTTATTGATGATATTGATTTTGCAATTGGTTCAGATACAGGCGATTCAGTTAGAAAACCCGCCTCAAATATTGGAGTTATTGGTTTTAAACCAAGTTATGGTGCAATAAGTCGCTATGGTCTATTTTCATATGCATCTTCACTTGACACAGTTGCTTATTTTTGCCATAATGTTAATGATTTAATAAAAATTTCATCAATTCTTTATCAAAAAGACAAAGAAAATGATATGACATCAATTGATTTGAGTTTCGAATATCAACAAATTAAAAAAAATAAGCCAAAAAAAATTGCTTATTTAAATTGCTTTGATAAATTAAATCCTTCAATTACCAATTCATATAAAAAATTCTTAGAAAAATTAAATCAAGATGGAATTGAATTAGTTGAAATTAAAGAAGAAGAAAAACTTTTAAACTCAATTGATGTGATTTATAAAATTATTTCTTATTCTGAAGCATCTTCTAATTTAGCAAATTTAACAGGTGTTTCTTTTGGAAAAAGAAATGAAGGAAGAGATTGAATTGAAACTTATACAAAAACAAGATCAAAGTATTTAGGTAAAATGGTGCAAACTCGTTTGATTTTAGGTTCATTTTTCTTAGAAAATGAAAATCAAGTGAAATATTTTGTTAAAGCAAAAAAAATACGTCGACTATTAATTGAATATTTTGAAAAAATTCATGATTCTTCAGATTTATTTATTTATCCAGCTTCAAATGATATTGCACCTAAAATTGGTAAAAAACCAACTTATCAATCTTATATGGACAATATTTTAACATATGCTAATTTAGTTGGCAATCCTTCTTTATCAATGAAATTGGGAATTGATAAAGAAACAAATATGCCTTTTAATATTGCTTTTGATACTAAAAAAAATAAGGACACAAATTTATTTGGATATGCATTATATTTAGAAAAATTGTTAGGAGAATTAAATGAATAGTGATTGAGAATTGGTAATCGGTATTGAAATTCATATTGAATTAAATACAAAAACAAAAATGTTTTCTTCACAACCAAATTTATATTCTGATACTCCAAATATTTATGTTTCACCAATTGATTTAGCATATCCAGGGACATTGCCAATTGTAAATAAACAAGCAGTTATTAAAGCAATTAAATTAGCAAAAGCATTGAATATGGAAATTGATCATTTAATACGCTTTGATCGAAAAAATTATTTTTATCCAGATTTAACAAAGGGTTATCAAATAACCCAACAATTTAATCCAATTGGAAAAAATGGTTCAGTTAAGATAAAAGTTGATAATGATTGAAAAACAATTGAAATTGAAAGAATTCATCTTGAAGAAGACACAGCAAAATCATTGCATGAAAAAGACCTTACTTTTTTAAATTATAATCGTTCGGGAGTTCCATTGATTGAAATCGTTTCAAGTCCAGTGCTGCATTCAGCAAAAGAAGCAGTTGCTTATGTTGAAGCAATTAGACAAACTGTTCTTGCACTCGATATTTCTGATGCCAAAATGAATGAAGGAAGTTTAAGGGTTGATGTTAATATTTCAACAAGAAAAAAAGGAACTAAAGATTTGAACACAAGAATTGAAATAAAAAATTTAAATTCAATCTCAAATATTGAAAAAGCAATTAAATATGAATTTGATTATCAAGTTGATTGCTATGAAAAAAATCAAGAATTTGAACAATCAACAAAAAGGTTTGATGAATCAAAAAACATTACTATTTTAATGCGTTCAAAATCAGATGCAATTGATTATAAATATTTTCCTGATCCAAATATTCCCTATATCAAATTAAATGATGAATTAATCAATTCAATTGAAATTGAGGAATTGCCATATGAAAAAGAAAAAAGATATCTTGATAAGGGGTTAAATTCAGTTCAGATTTCACAATTAATAAATAATTTAGAATATGCTAATTTTCTTGATCATTTGCATACAACTGATTTTAAAAAAACAGCAAATATCTTTTTTTCAGAAATTGTTTCATACTTAAATCAAAATAATTTTTCAAATCAAAAAATTCCTTTTGATGTCAATCAGATTTCAGAATTAATGCAATGAGTTATTGATGAAAAAATCAACAAAAATGATATTAAAAAAATACTTTTAATTAGCAAGCAAAATCCAAATCTTTCTTTTGAAGAAATTGCTAAGAAAAATCATTTATTTTTAGAAAAAAAAGAAATTTTATTAGAAGAAATTGTTGCTCAAATCTTAGTTGAAAATCCAACTTTAGAAACTGAATTTAAAAATAATTTTAATCGTGCTTCGAAGTTTCTAGTTGGTCAAGTGATGAAAAAAACAGCTGGTAAAGCAAATGTAATTGAATTGAATGAATTAATTAAGGTAAGATATGAAAAAGAAAAAAAATAAAGATCTTCTTCCGACTGGTTGAGATAAAGAAGATGACTCTCAGGAAATAAAAAAAGATAATAATTATTCAAATAATTTTTCCTCAAAGCATATTGTAAAAAATAAAAAGAAGCAAAATTTACTTGAAAAAATTATTAAATCAATAATTTATGGAATTTTATTTATTACAATTCCTCGTTACATTAAAAGTTCAAAAACAAAAGGTAGAGAAATTGTTAATTCAGCGTATACAAAAATAAACTCACTTGAATTTGCTTTTGCTCCAGCTGGGTATGCAATGTATTTATTCTTATCATTTATTCCAACAATTGGGTTAGTAATTGGAATTATTGGTTCGATTAATCAAGAGTTTGAATTTGTAATAAAAGTTATTATCTTAGGGCAATTAGTTCCTGGAATTGATAAAGTCATTCCAGCATTTTCTGAAGTTTGGTCCAATGCTGGTGGAGCAACAACGTTTATCATTGTGGCAATTTCAGTTTTATGACTTTCATCAAAAGGATATAGTAAATTCATTTTATCACTTGATGCTTTGTATGAACACAAAACCCAAAATGCTGCTTGACAAACAAGAATCAAAGGTTTTATTACAAGCATTATTATCACTTCGGCTTTAATCATTTTTTTATTAATCATTTCAGCATTTTTAGCATTCATTTTAAATAATGTTTTTGGAATTAAAATTACAAAAGATATTGTTTTAAAAGATCTACCCTGGGAATTTCAACTTATTTTTTGATTACCAACAATTTTCTTTTTACCATTTGCAATTTGTTTGGGATTTTTATTAGCATTTAAATTTGCACCAAGTTTTAGAATCAAATTTTCACAAATAACACCTGGTGCTTTTGTTGCAGCAATTCCAACTGCGCTGTATATTTTAATTTTTGGTTCACTAACCTCTTTAATTAATTACAAACAATTTGGGGTTGTTGCTTCATTTATGTACATAATTTTGTTATTAAGTGTGATGTCATATTTTATTTACATCGGAATTATTGTTAATTCAAGCTTTTATAAGACTTTTATTAATCTTCCAACAATTGGAAAAGGTGGATGATTGAATAAAAAATAAGAGTAGAAAATCTTGTTTTTTTGTAATTTGATTAAATTAAGTCAATAATAATATATTATTATTTATATTGATATAGCAAGATTTTTTAGCTTATTATTAGATTATTTTGTAATGCATTAACTTTTATAATAAATTTAAAAACTGAAATTTAAAGGAACAAATATGAATTCAAAATTACCTGGTGGAATAAATCATTACCTGCAATGAGCAAGATCGCAAACAAGTATTTCATTCAAAAAATGAAATTCTAAAAAAATTGCTTTTGTTGGTGTTTTGATTGCTATTTCTGTTGTGATGTTTTTAATTTCAGTAAGAATTTTGCCAATTAGTGCGTTACCTGCTTTTAAATTTAGTTTTATTGGTTTACCAATTAAAATTACAGGGTTTGTTTTTGGTCCAATTGTTGGCATTATTACAGGAATTTTAGCTGATCTAATTTCATTTGCATTAGTCCCAACTTATTATAATGTCTTATATACTTTAGCAGTGGCTGTTGCAGGTTTTGTCCCGGGATTAGCTGCTTATTATTTCTTTAATTTGAATGAATTATTTTTTTCAAGAAAATATCGAATTTATAAATATAAGCAAACTGTTGATTTTTTTAAAATTCAATTTTCTGAAGCGCTTGCAAGAGAAAATTCGGAAGATTTACAATATTTTTCAGAAAAAATTGCATTTTATGAAGTTAAGATTATTTTGCTAGAAACAAAGAAAAAACCAATGGCGATGATCAATTTTGCTTTCATTTCAGCAATCGTTTTCTTAGTATTACAAATTATTATCATTGTTGCAATTTTTTCAAAATTAGATAATTCAATTTTTGAACATAACCGTTTTATTAAAAATAAAACATTTTATGTAATTCTTACCACATCTGGGTTTATTGGAATGATTGTTTTTGTTGTGCTTTATCGTTTATTTTTAAGAAAAAAATATCAAACATTTATTGAAATAATGGCCATTATAACATTTTGTGCAATTTTGGAATTAGTCAACACAGTTTTATTGGCATGAGCTGACACAATTACCCTAAGAACAGATTTTTGAGTTAATTTTACAGGGCAAACACTAACAAGTCCAGTTAAGATCTTTTTCAATTTAGCAATTATTTTGCCAACATATAAAGTTGTAGCTTCATTAATCAAATCAAAGGAAGGCGATAGATTTTAATGGAAGATAAAAAAATAACTGGCTTGAGAGTTTTAAATTTAAAAAAGAAAAGCAAAATTAAAACAAATAATAAAGTTTATTTAAAAACACATGTTTATAATCTAAACTTTAAATTAGCTAAAAACAACATTTTAGGAATTTTATCTAATGATACTGAAGCTAAAAAAACAATTTTTGAATTAATTGTCAATAATGAGATCAAAGATAACAGGTATCAAGGTTTTATTGAATTTAAACAAAATAATGAAGATGAATATGCATTTATTTTTAATAATGCTAATTATCAAAAAGAAGTATCGTTTGGTTTTGATGATAGTAATTTGTTTGAAAACAAAACCAAAGATACAGTTTTTTCATATTTACAAAGATATATTAAAAAAAGTAATATTGTTAATTTCTTAACAAAACTTTTTAAAAATAATTGACAAGATGTTTATCAAGATTCAAAATATCATTTAAGTTACAAATATTATGAAATAAATTTGGAGTTGCAAAAAACAATTGCAACTAATATTGAGCAACTTAAAAAAATGCTTTTAAATAATGATTTATCAGTTCTTGAAAAAATGGATTATTCAGATAAAACGCTATTGATGCAGGAAATTTATAATTTAATTCGTTTGATTGTAAAATCAATTCAAGAAGCTGAGCAAAAATTTCTTGTTTATTTAGAAGATCGAATTAAAGAATATGAATCAGGAAGTTCTTTAATGAAATTTAAAGAATATAAACAAGCTAAACAAGAATATGCTAAATTTTTTGATCAAGAAAATATTTTGCATTCACGTTCAAAAAAATTATTTTTTCTTACGAAGTGAGAAAATTCATTAAGACTATTTAAATTAAAACGCGAACGAAAATTGGATACAAAAAAATTTTTTTCAAAGTTAAAAAGTGAATTTATTCAAGAAATTAATTTTAATAAGTTTTCTTTGAAAAAAAAGACTAAATTTGATTCATTTGCCTATTTTTATCCACGATATTATGTTAATAAATGCTTTTATTGAGCACATTTGAAATATTTTAAAAAAATTAAATTGATGCAACATTCAATATTTATTGATTTTGTCAAAGAAATTTACAATTTACGGAATGACATTTTTTATGAAATTGGCAATCTTGGAGTTTTAAATTCACAAAAACAATTTAGAAAACAAGTTAAATTAATTACAAAATCAATTTTAAATAAAAATATTAAAATGTATGTTTATCGTTTCAAAAATTTAGCTAATCAACAAAATGAAATTTTTCTTAAAAAAACAAATTTAGATGCTTATATTGAGGATAAGAAAAAAGATAATTTTGTTAATTTATCTAAGATCAAAGAATATGAATATGATCTTGAAGAAAAAAGATCAGAATATTATTGAAATATTGATACAGAAGGTAAAAAAATCAAAAATCAGGCTAATGCTTTATTTATTGATTCATTGCCTTTTTTTAAGAATAATAAAAATAACCTTGATTTTATTCATAAAAAAATTGATATTTTAATGAAAGAAATTTCTAAATTACATGCCGAAGAATTTTTAAATCAAGATCATAATTTATTAACACCCAAACCTTTTTTGAAAGTATTTTATGATCTTAAAGCAATTAAATATTTACTTTTTGACTTATTTGATAATTTTTATAATTACAACAAAATCATTAAGAATTTAAAAAATAATAAAGATGAAATTTTTAATTTAATTTTAAAGTCAAATATTTATCGAATTCTTTTAAAATCGAATATATCACTTGATAAATTAATCATGAATTTATCTTATTTAACTCTTGATGAAAAAATTTCCTTGGAAATTAATAAGGTTTTAATTAATGATCCAAGCGTGATTGTAATTGGAATTTTTTTAGAAAAATTAAACGAAGAAAATCAAATTAATATCTTGAATAAATTTAATGCATATCTTTTAGCTAATGAAGGAATTGGCATTTATTTTTTAGATAATATAAATGTTGCCGCAAGATTGACAACTGATTTGAATATCATTTATAATGCAAGAACAATTGAGCAAGGTAAAACCAATAAAATTATTGAGAATCCAATCAATCCATTAGTAAAAAAATTATTGAATAAAGAAGACACTAAATCGCAAGAGAATCTGAAAGAATTTCTTGATAAAAATTATTTATTTGTCAATATACTTGAATATGAAATTGAACCTGATCATTACATTTGATGCAAATGGGATCAATTAATTAATTGGGCGGATGACAAAAATATTAAAAATAAAAAAATTCGTAATTCTTTATTATTGGACTCACAAACAGCACTAAGTCCCAAAACAATCAATGAAAAAGTTGATTATATTGAAAAAACAATTATTGATTTTAGTCAATTAAATGCTTCAAACAAAAAAATGGGAGAAAAAATGGATAAAATTTTTGATCACAAATTAGTTGAAAAAGGAAGAAATCAAAAATGAATTGATATGAAAGCTTTTTCAACACATGATTTAAATAAGAAACCTTTTACTATTATTCTTCCTCCTCCAAATGTAACAGGGAAATTGCATATTGGTCATGCTTTAGATACATATCTTGCAGATACAATTATTAGGTATAAAAAAAATAAAAATTTTGATGTGATGTGAGTTCCTGGGAAAGATCATGCCGGGATTGCTACGCAAGTTGTAGTTGAAAAAAAACTTGCAGAAATCAAACTTGATAAATATCAATTAGGTCGTGAGAAATTTATTGAAGAAATTTGAAAATGAAAAGATGAATATTCAAATAATATCAATGCACAATGAGCAAAATTAGGACTTGCTCTAGATTATCCAAATGAACGTTTTACTTTGGATAAAAATGCGAATGAAGCAGTGTTAAAAGTTTTTATTACGATGTATAAAAACAATTTAATTTATCGTGATAAAAAAGCAATTGTTTGAGATCCAAAACTTAAAACAGCTCTTTCAAATATTGAAGTCATTTCAACTGAAATTAAGCAAAAAATGTATTATTTTAAATATCCGATTAAAAATAGTAAAAATCATTTAATAGTTGCTACAACAAGACCTGAAACAATGTTTTCAGATGTTGCGATTGCTTTGAATCCAAATGATTCAAGATATCAAGCATTAAAAAATTTATTTATTATTCATCCATTAACAAAAAAAGAAATTCCAATTATTGCATCCGAATTTATTGATTCAAATTTTGGAACTGGTGTAATGAAAGTATCAGCTCATGCTTTTGATGATATTGAGATTATTAAAAGAAATGGACTCCAAATTCTTGAATGTATTGATGATGAAGGAAAAATGAATTCTTTATCAGGTAAATACAAAGGTCTAAATCGTTTTGAAGCAAGAGAATTAATTGCAAAATATTTAGATAAAAATGGTTTTGTTGAAAAAGTTGAAGAAATAGTTTCAAATGTTGGTTATAGTGAAAGAAGCAAAGAACCAATTGAAGTTTTAGTAAAACCACAATGATTTGTAAAAATGAAGTTTTTAGCTGAAAAAATTCTTAAAAACTTAAATTCTTCAAATGCAATTAAAATCATTCCTTCTAAATTTGAAAATAATCTTATTAAATGAATGGAAAATGTTCATGATTGAACAATTAGTCGGCAAATTTGATGAGGACACCGAATTCCTGCTTGATATAAAGATAATGAAATTTTAGTTCAGATTGAAAATCCAGGTGAAGGATGAATCCAAGATAATGATGTACTGGACACATGATTTAGTTCAGCTCTGGCACCTTTTGTTTTTTTAGGTTGACCACAAACAACTGAAAAAATTAAAAGATATTTTCCAACAAATTTATTAGTAACAGGATATGACATTATTTTCTTTTGGGTTTCAAGAATGTATTTTCAAAGTTTAGAATTTATGGATGAAATTCCTTTCAAAGAAGTTTTATTACATGGCCTAGTTCGTGATGCGCAAGGGAAAAAAATGTCAAAATCACTTGGCAATGGAATTGATCCAATTGCAATCATTGATCAATATGGTTCTGATGTTTTAAAAATGGCTTTAATTTTTAATTGCACACCGGGTGCTGATATTAATTTTAGTGATGAAAAAATTCAAAGTGCAAGATTATTTATTAATAAATTCTGAAACATTGCCAGATTAATTCAAAATATACCAATTGATTTAAATGCAGAATTTAGTTATGAAAATTTAGATCAATTTGATCAATGAATTCTGTTTGAGCTTAATCAAACAAATCAAAATATTGATAATGCAATGAAAAATTATGAATTTACAATTGTTTATAAATATATTTATGATTTTGTTATCAATAAATTTTCAGGTTGATATTTAGAATTTTTAAAATTTAAAAATAATAATTATTTTGTTCATTACTTATTTAGAGAAATATTAATTATGTTACATCCATATATGCCATTTTTAACAGATTATTTGTTTGAAAGTATTTATTCTGAAGAGGTATTGGAAACTAAAACTACTGAATATTTCAATTCTGAAGAATTTACATCAGATCATGTCAATAATTTGATTGAATTAATAACCTTATTAAGAAAATATCGTGAAGATAAGCAAATTTCAAAAGCATTAACATTAAATTATTTTCTTGAAGCAACAAGTATTAGTGAACTAGAACAATTAATTATTTTTAAATTAGCTAATTTTAGTTGGGAAGAAAATAAGGATTTCTTAATTCAAACTTCGTTTTCAAAATTGTTTATCAAACAACGAAATGAAGATAAAGAAAATGAAATTCTTGAATTAAAAAAATTAATTGAAATTACAAAATATGAAATTGCTTTTAATGAAAAATTTTTAAACAATCCAACCTTTATGCAAAAAGCTCCAGAAGATCAAATTAAACAAAAAAAAGAAAAATTAGCTTTACATCAAAAAAATTTGGAGCTATATTTGCAAGAATTAAAAAATAAAGAAAAATAAAAATTTGGTTTAAAAAATAACCAAATCCTAAATGAAAAGTTCAAGTGCAACACTGTTGCATTTGCTTTTTTTATTATAAATTAAATGTTTCTATAACTTATTTTTTTGTTTAAAATGAAAAAATATTTATTATTTTTTTGAATCTAAATTCAATTTAAAGAGTTTTATTATTAAAACTAAAATTTGGAATACTCAAAAAACTGACATTAGTCAGTTATTATTTTTTTTAGTTTGATTTTATCAATTTTAAATAAGTAAATTTTTATAATATAAAGTCATTACTATTTTCTTTTTTAAACAACTCCAAAGGTGTTAATCAGTTTAATATTTCTCTTGGCATATTGTTGATTTTGAAAACTATTTTTTCTAATTCTTCTTGGGTTATTTCATTAAAATCAAACCCCTTTTTAAATTCTCTTCTTAAAATCCCATTTCAATGTTCATTACTACCTCGTTGGAATGATGCATATGGTTCTGCACGATATATTTTTATGTCTAACCACTTAGCTAATAAACCAATTTTTTCAAATTCAATACCATTATCTATGGTTATGCTTTTGACAAATAAATTGTTATCTTGAATTAGATTTTTAAGACTTGAATTTATTACAAATCCAGATTTTGAACGAACTTTTATTGCGAATCCGATTCTTGTTTTTCTTTCTGTAAGTGTTAAAACATTGTAATATCCATTTGATTTTCTACCCAATACAAGATCAGCTTCTCAGTGTCCAAATTCTTTTCTTAAATCAATTTTTTTTGGTCTTGTTCATATTGGAAAAACGTAATCTGCTGAATTAACCAATCTTTTTATAACTGATGTAGTTCTTTTTCCGCCCTTTTTATATCATTTTCTTAATCTATCTTTTCTTTTGATAACTCAAAGATTTTTATTTATTCAGTTGTATACCGTTCTTAATGAAGGACAATTTATATTTGGATCCTTTTTTATCTCATGTAATGTAGCTTTCACACCATAGTATTTTTTGTCATATTTATTTTTGAATAATTCTGTAAATTTATCAAATTTATTCGGCAACAAAAATCTAAAATAATATTTATGTCTATGACGTTTTTTAGCCTTAATGTTTGCTACAATGGGGTCATAAGTTCCTAAGCTTGTGTTTCTTTTTATTTCTCGCATAATTGTTGAAGGACTTCTATCTAATTTTTTTGCAATTGAACGTATTGATTTATTACGATTAAGCTCAAATTTTATATAAGATCTTTCAACTTCATTTATATGTTTATATTTATTATTTTTGTTATAATTCATATTGAAAGTTCCTTTATCTCAAGCGGGACTTTTTTTCTTATTTTTAAAAATAAAAATTCAAGTGTCCACAACTATATTTTATATCTTTAGTGTGTTGCACTTGAATTTTTATTTTTAAAAAATCGCAAGAAAATTTATCTTCTTGTGATTTTTTTTCTTAAAAAAAATAATTAATTAGAAATATTTATAAATTAAGGAATACAATTTATAACAAATATTATTAACATAATATTCTTTTTTAATTTAATATATAATTATGCGCATGAAAAATAAGACAATGAAATCTTCAAAAAACAATAATTTCCTAAAGTTTTTTCGAAAAATTGGAACAATAAGATATATCTTTATTATTTATATCTTATTTACAATAATCATTTCTTTATTACTTTATTGAAACATTTCACATAATAAAGGTGTCAAACAAATTAAATATATTGATGCCTTGTTTGTTGCTGCGTCAGCTTTTAGTGATACTGGGTTAACAACACTAACAATTGCAAACACGTTCAATGAATTTGGACAAATACTAATTGCCATTAGTATGGTTGCTGGTGGAATTGGAATTTTTACAATCAAAATTTATATTTTCCAAACAATATTTGGATTTAAGTCAAGTATTTTTAGCAATATGGCATCACAAACAGAAAGAGGTTCCAGTTCTGTTTCTGAAACTAGAAAAATGATAAAAGTTGCAATTTCATTCTTAATCATCACAACAATCATTGCTTCTTTTATATTCACAATGCTGCTTTATTTAAAAGATAATAACCTTCAACCAATCAAAAATGCTCTTAGTGATCCACAAATAAAAATCCAAAAAATTCCACATGGAAATTTTCCACAGGCTTTGAAATTAGGAATTTTTCATGCAATAAGTTCAGTTAACAATGCAGGATTTGATTTATTTGGAAAGGATAGTTTACAACCTTTTTATTTTGACTATGCTTTTCAAAGTGTGACTATCATTGTTTTTTTACTTGGTGGGGTTGGATTTCCTGTTATTTATGATGTTTGAAAACGAATTCAAGCTGCAAGAGAAAATAAAAGCATTCATCGATTTCAGTTATTTACAAAATTCACAATTATAACTTTCATCATTACTACAATCATTGGTTTTGGACTAAGCACAATTATTGAATATACTTCAAAAGACCCAAATTCATTTTGAAGCAAGAAAGAATATGGTAGTGATGGCGACAAAATTTTTGCAATTTTTTTCCAAGTAAATTCAACACGTTCAGCTGGATTTGCAACAGTTAATTACTATGAATTTAATCAATCAACAATCTTATTACATGGGATTCTAATGTTCATTGGTTTCTCACCTGTTTCAACAGCTGGAGGGATTCGGAACACAACAATTGCTGTTATATTTTTAAGTGTTGTGACAATGTTGACAAATAAAAAAAGGATCAATGCCTTCAAACGTCAAATTGGTAAAGAAACACTAATTCGAGCAGTCAATGTTTTCACTTTAGCAACATTGTTAGTAATTGTTGTAACAATTATAAACTACTCAACACTTCCAACAACTTCAAGCAAAAAAGATATGATTTTTGCATTATTTGAAGCATGTTCTGCTTTTGGTAACACTGGATTAACAACCGGATTAACAGCTGATATGAATTTACATATTGCTGGAAAAATTAGTCTTATTTTCTTAATGATCATTGGTCAATTTGGAATTCCGCAAGCAATCAAATTCTTTGGAAGAGACAAAGAAAAACCTGAACGCTATCAATATGTTTATGAAGATGTATCAATTGGTTAGGACACTTTTTATGAAACTAAATCAAAAAATTAGCAAAATAAGTAAACTACCTTTAATAATTTTCCCAAGTTTAATTACACCACTTATTTCTGGAGCTTGTAATACTCAACAGCAAATAAAAAGTATTGATGAAAAACAAATTGAAATTAAAAAAGTTTCCACTGGTGCAATTAAATATTTGGCAATTGGAGATGATTATGCAATTGGCCATAATAACACTAGAAATTCAAGAAATAATAATTTTTTTGATCAAGAAAAAAATGAAGTTTATGGCATATCATACCCTTCATATTTAGCTAATACAATTTTAGAATTAAAAGATGAAAAAACAACCCTAAGTGAATACCAAAATTTTGGAGTTGCAAATTCTAAGATTGAAAATTGATTGTATTTATTGAATCCAGAGATTCATCCTAACCAAAATAAAAAATTTGAACAAATAAAACAATTAAATAAAAGTTTAAATTTGATTAATGCTGATCTTACAGCAAAAAAAGTTATTGAAGCAATTAAAAATGCTAATTTACTTACAATTTCAATTGGTTTTAATGATATTTTTAAAAAACATGAAATCTTAGCCTTTATTTTTAGTGATGAAGAAAAAATTTTTGAAGAAATAAAAAATTTCAAAGAAAAAATTAATCAAAGAATAGAAACTCTCAAAGCAAATTATTTAACGCTAGTTAATGAAATTAAAAAAATCAATCAAAACATTAATATTAATTTAATCGGTTTTTTATCCCCGTTTCTGCATGCAATTAATCTGCGAGACAATCAAGAATTAAATGAAGTTTTAAAAAATGCGACAAAGCAATTAAATGAAACAATTCAATCAGTTGCAATTGAAAAAAATCTTAATTTTTATTCATTTGAAAATAAAAATTATATTTGAGAAAATATTAATAAATTTGCGACTGATTTTTTTAGTTTTTTGCCAAACAAAAATGCTTATAAAAAATTAGCTCAAGATATCATTGCCAAAGTTTTAATCAAAAACAAAGAATACAACAATTTATTTCATAATAAGACTCGATCAAGTCATTCAAACGCAATTGATTTTAGTAAAAAATCAACAACAATTAAATCTTATTTGTTTGGAATTAATAATCCAAATGAAGACGCATTTATTAAAGAGTTTGCTTTTGAAAAAAATCAAGAAAATCAAAAAATTATTTCCTCTGAAGAAAAAAATCTTTCAATAGATTTTTTATTGCAAGAATTAAAAAATGATTTAATTACAGCATCTGACAACGAACTTAATGATTTAATTAAAAATATCCTAACAATCTTAGGAATATCAAACAAAGAAGTCTATCAAACTTTTTTGCTTATAACAAAATCTCCAGGCGCCACAAAAAAAATTGAAGCAGTAAAAGAATTATTTATTCAAATTCTTAATGCAAAAACAACAAAAAATCTTCTTGTTAAAGCAAATTCAGAAATTTTACAATTATTAATTAAACAATCACATCTACATACATCAATTAAAAGTATCAAAAATATCATAAAAAATCAATGATTGAAAAACAATCATTCTTATTTTTTAATTAAAGATTTTTTGAATGAAGAATATTTAAAAAATAACAATAATCTTAAATTTTTAGAAACTAATTTAGCAAAAATTATTGATGCTTTTTTTCACAAACAAATTATTAATAAAGTCTTCCCAAATCAATTGAAAGAAATTATTTTTAATAATATCTCTTTAAAAAACGAATTTGATTTCGTAATTAAAAAAATCACAAGTAATCTTTTAAATGCATCTAAAAGAGAAAATTATTTTAAAAATAAAGAATTTGAAGATTTCATAAAAGATGTTTTAATTGATGTAAAAAAAGAATTCTCTAATTTATTAACAAAATCAATTAATCATATTAAAAGTAACAAAGAATTATTTGAAAAAACAATTAAAACAATTACAACTCAAATTAAGACTGTTTATCAAATCAATTTAGATAAAAAAATTAATTCAATTGAATATTTTATTTTTAATTTATTTGATTCATTAGAATTTAATGCAAATAAAAAAGATAATTTAGGTTATGAATTAATTAATATTTTTATAAAAAGTCTTATTCTTAAAACAAATAAAAATAAGAAAATTACTCGAGATTTTTTTGAATTTTTGGCCTTAAATAATCAAGTAGAATACAATGAAAAAAATCAAGTATTTTTTAAACTAATCAATTATTTACCAAACAAAAATAATTTAGATAAATCCAAATATCTTGAGGGCATGAAATACTTAGGAACTTCTTTAATTAAAATTGATGAATTTTTTAATCCAACCGAAATCAATGATTTGATAACAAATCAAACATCTCTTTTTAATTTTTTTAAAAATTTAAGTAATTATCAAAAAATCTCAAAGAATACAGATGAAACCAAAAAACATTTTCAAGATTTTATTTCTTTAATAATTGATGAGAGTTTAAACAATAATTTCATCAAACAATTAATTGATAAATTTGGTAGTTATTTAATTATTAATCCGATGTTAAGTTACTTAAAAAACAATCATCTTGAAAAAGAAATATTGGATTTAAATCCTAATTTTGAAAACATTGAAGATTTAGTAAAAGATTGATATAAGGGTTTATATCAATTAATAGCTAGCAAAGAAATAATCAACAAATTAAAAACTTTTATTCATAACTTAATTTTTGATGAAAATAAACATAAAAAAGAAGGTCTGGAAAAATTCATAATTTCAATCTTAGAAAATAAAGATGAAAATGGTTTATTAGATCTTATAAAAGAAATAACAAATCAAATAACAACAAATAAATATGGTACTTCTTTCTTGGTTGATATATTAATAAAATCTTTAAATAAGAAATTTAAAATTAATTTAGATGAAAATATCAAAAAAGAATTATTAGAAAATATCAATCAAATAATTAGAAATTTACCAAATTCAGATTTCCTAAAAACCTGAATAAAAAATCTAATTGAAATTATTAAAACAATTAATGTTGAAAACAAAGAGCAATCAAAAATTAGCAAAATTCAAAAAATTTTTAATTGATTATTTTCTAATTCATCACAAAAAATTATCACTGAAGAAATCATAAAAAACTTTTTTGCCTTATTAGAAATTGATGATAAAAAAAATGACCAATCTCAGTCTCAAAAAATCAATTTCAGTTTAAAACTATTTAAGATAATTCTTGAAAAAATTGAAAATGTAAATGATGAGTCAGTTAAAAATGAAATTAAAAAATTATTTAATAGTTTTTTAACAAATTCAATTGTTAAAAAAATGATTCAAAATCAAACAAATAGACTTGAAAAAACTATTTTAAAAGAAAATGCTGAAGCAGAAGAATTCGCAAAAGAAACTATAAATAAAATTAACAAAATTATTTTTGATCAAGAAATTAATAACGAAGTAATTAATTCAGTAGTAACTGGAATATTAAATATTAAAAAAGAAAAAATAGGAGATATCAATAATTGATCACAATTATTCAAAAAAATTATTGATAAAAAACAATTAAACTTAAAAAGTTTTATCAATAAAACAATTAATAAATTAAATAGTGACCAAGAGTATATTAATAAACTATTTTCTTTTTTATTAACAACAATCAATAAAAAGTATGACTTTGAAGCAACAGGCGATGAAACTAAAAATATTGCTAACTTTCTTGCAAAATTAACTTTAAATTTAAAAAAAGAAAATGAAATAGCAGGAATAGTTGAAGAATTTGCGAGTGTACTAATTAATGATTTATTCAACAACAAAAATGCGAATCAACAGATTGAAAAAGAATTTTTTAAAACATTGAAAAAGATTGAATATAAAAGCATTTTTACAAAGAATTTTTTTGAAAAAATAACAAAAGCTTTTTTTGATAAAAATGTGAATAAAGAAGAGTTTACAAATCAACTTTTGGCAATTTATAATTATTTATCAAGAAATTTGCCAAAAATAAAGCAATTTAAACAAACATATAGTTCAAAAATTTTGTTAGCAAACTCAAATAACAACAATAATAATTATTCAAAAGATAATGAAGAAATTCTTGTTAATTTCTTAAATAGTTTCAATAATTTATTTATTGGCGAAAAAAATACTGCTAAAGAAGTTTTTATAGAAATAACACACAAAATTATTCAGAATCAAATTAAGCAAGCAATAACATCCTCAGATCCAAGACTAAAAAATATTTTATTAACATTGATCAAAAATACTCATTTTAAGAAATTAGTTGATAGTGTAATTAATGAATTTTTAAATCAAAAAAATCAAATTCACTCAAATTCAAAGGATATTATTAGTAATATAGTTGAAAAAATATCAACTAAACTTAAAAGTGAATTTAAAAATATTATTAAAGGATTTTCAAATGATCAAAATCTAATTAAAGTTGTAGTTAATAATCTAATTGACTTTTTAAATTTAAAAGATACAAATTCTAATGATAAGGAACTTCTAGAAAAAGTCATTAAAGAATCAATTAATCATTTGATTGATACTGATTATTTCGAAACAAAAATTGTCAAAAGAACAACAGAACATTTTTCCTTATTTAGCAAACAATTTGATATCTCAAATCCGTTTCAATGAATCATAGAATTTGCAAAAAAAATAAAATCAGGTTTTAGTTTTAAAGATTTAGGTATATTAAGCGAATTAATTGGTAAAGATAAGCCAATTAATGGGAATATTCTTGTTAGATTAATCAATTTAATTTTTGAAAAAAGTAATTTAGAAAAATCATCTTTATATGATGCATTAAGAAATATTAATATGGATGATGATCGTTCTAAAAGAACAAATATGCAGACATTAAATGATCAAATTAGTATAGGAAGCATATTTAGTTCAAATAAAAATTCGAATCAATTAGATGATCCAAATAATATAAGTCCAGAAATTGATTTATTAAAATTGCTTGACAATATTTTTAAAATACTTCACTTAGAATATGAAAAAAATCCAAAAACAAAAGAATCTAATTTTTATGTTAAATCTCAAACAGATGAATGAAAAGCTATTTATCGTTTAAAAGTTGCATTTGATTTCTTTATTTTTGAAATGTTTGGTCGTGAAACACTTACAAAAGATCGTGACAATTGATCAAAAATCAATCTTTATTCAGGAACAAGAGCAATTTTATGGGAATTACAAGAAGGAGAAAATATTTCATGAATTCCTGGGATTAATAATAAATTTTCAGGTATGCAAACCTACTTTAAGGATCCCGAAGAACGTCGTCAGTTTACTAATTATTTAATTAAAGATAATGGAATATGACCTTTTAGAAAAACCGAGTACTTTGATGAAGACACATATGGCCCTGAGTCAATTACGTATATAATAGTTACTTCTGGATATAATAAAGAAGAAAAAAATAATCAACCTACTGAATTTAAATATAAAATAGACTTGAATAATAATAAAAAAATAACTAAAAAAGAATACATTCTTCTAACTCTAAAAGAAGGTGGATATGCTAAATTTATGAAATTAAATAATCACACATCCAAATCAGAATGATCTGGATTAAATAAAGTCGAATTTAACAATATTCAACCAAATAAATAATTAAAATTAAAAACCGCAAGTTATTTATACGCTTATGATTTTTTAATGTAAAATATTAGTGCACGGCCAACTGCTGCATAGTTTTGTAGAGGAAAATCCGCTCTAGCACTTGCTGCGATGCAAGTAGTGTTCATGCTAGGCCAAATAAGCCTAGGCAATTATTTTTCAATATTTAATTGACGACTAGTGCAACAGAGACGAGCTTATTAAGTTAAGGTGCAACGATGTAAACTCCATGAGTTAGAAACCCAAATTTTGGTAGGGGAACTCAATCGAGATAAATGAATTAAGATTGGGAAGTTTTTTAAAAACTTAGATAAATAGTTGGCACTGTATTTAGAATTAAATACAGATACAAAAAGCGGTTTATAGTGCAAGAGGCTATATTAGCCTTTTTTATTTTCTTTATTTTTTCACTAATTGGATTATTAAAAAAATCCTTCTTTTAATATTTAGATTAACTGGAGGATAAATATGAATGAAATCTTACTGTATTTTGCATACAAATATAAAGGCAATTGAAACAATATCTATAAAGCAATAAAAAATAAAGAAATTATTAATGATGAAAATTACAATTTAGTTTTAGAAGAAATCAAAAAAGATAATCCAGAGTTTTTTACAATTTTGGAAGAAAAATATCCAAAGCAATTAATTGCTTCAAATAAACCACCTTTTGTTTTATTTTATAAAGGAAATATCAATATTTTAAAAGAAGCTAAAGAATGTATATATTTAACTGGTTCATACGAAACAAAATCAATTATAGAATATGTTAATAATCTAAAAAATAATAAAAATATTACAATTATTAATTCTTTTTGACCTGGTTTAGAACAAACAATTTTACATTCAATTCTAAAAAATAATTTTAAGGCAATAATTATTCTTCCATGCGGTATCAATTGAGCAATTAAACATCTTGATCTAAATAAATTTAATCATCCAAACTGTTTATTTCTATCTGAATTTCCAAATGAATATCATATTACAAGAACTGCCTATGCTACAAGAAATCGAATTAATGCTTCAATGTGCACAAAAATGATTTTATTATCATCGTTAGAAAAAAAATATAATACTTTAATTAATGAATTTTTAGACCAAGGAAAAGATATTCAATGTCTTTTGTTTAAAGATCATGATCTTAATGATGGAAATATTGATTTAATCAATGAAGGTGCTGAATTAATCAGTGAAAATAAAGAAATTTTTTAAACAAATAATGATCATCTTAAAATGAAATGCTTAGCAAATTTATAATATAATTTTTAATGTAATAAAAATATAAAATTTGAAAGAAATAGATAGATAGAAATAATAACTACTAAAATTAAGGAGAAAAATTAATTATGACACCACATATTAATGCAAAAGAAAATGCTTTTGCTAAGTTGGTATTGATGCCAGGAGATCCATTGCGGGCAAAGTATATTGCTGATACTTACTTGGAAAATGTTGAACTTGTTTCAAGTGTAAGAAATGTTTTTATGTACACTGGTTATTATCAAGGAAACAAAATTTCTGTTTGTGCATCAGGAATGGGAGTTCCTTCAATCGGGATTTACTCATATGAATTATTTAGTGAATATGGTGTAGAAGCAATTGTAAGAATTGGTTCAGCCGGTTCATTAAAAGCTGATTTAAAAAACCGTGAAATGGTTTTAGCTTCATCAGCATATAGTCAATCAACTTCATTTAGAAATGAAATTATTAAAAATGCAAAAGATGAACATGTTGCATATCCAAACAAAGAATTAAATGATTTAATCATTAAAAATGCCAAAGATTTAAATATGCATGTTCATTTAGACAAAATCCTAACCGAAGATGCATTCTATACATTCCAAACACCAGAAGAAAGAGAAAAAATTTCAGATGGCGCAGTTTGTGTTGAAATGGAAGCATATGGGTTATTTAGCGTTGCTGAAAAATTAAATAAAAAAGCAGCAACATTATTAACAATTTCTGATAATTTGATTACTCATGAATATACAACAAGTGAAGAAAGACAAAATTCATTTAATGATATGATGAAATTGGCACTTTCTTTAGCTAAGGACTTCCAATAACAATGAGAATCATTGATATTATAAATAAAAAGGCCAATAAACAAGAACTAACAAAAGCAGAAATTGAATTCTTTATTGAAAATTATGTTAATGGGAATATTCCTGATTATCAAGCATCTGCACTATTAATGGCAATTCGATTAAATTCTTTAAATGAATCTGAAACATCATACTTAACAAATGCAATGATTAATTCAGGTGATACAATTGATTGATCATATTTAAAAACAACAATTGCTGACAAGCACTCAACAGGTGGTGTTGGTGACAAAGTAAGTATTGTACTTTGCCCAATTTTAGCTGCTTTAGGACTAACAATTGCAAAAATGTCTGGAAGAGGATTAGGTCACACAGGTGGAACACTAGACAAATTAGAGTCAATTGAAGGTTTTAGAATTTCATTATCAGATGATGAATTTAAAAATGTCGTTGAAAAACACAATATTGCCATTGTTGGTCAAAACCAAAAATTAGTACCTGCTGATAAAAAAATTTATGCATTAAGAGATGTAACTGGAACAGTTGATTCAATTCCATTAATTGCTAGTTCAGTTATGTCTAAAAAAATTGCAACGGGATCAAATTGCATTCTTTTGGATGTAAAATGTGGTAATGGTGCATTCATGAAAAATCTAGAGCAAGCCAAAAAACTTGGTCATTTAATGATTGAAATTGGAAAAAAATTAAACAGAAAAATTGCTGTTGAAATTACTAATATGGAAAAACCACTTGGAAGAACTATTGGAAATAAAATTGAAATTCTTGAAGCAATTGACACGCTAAAAGGAGAAGGTCCAAAAGATTTTACTGAAATTGTTTATTCATCAGCTTCAACACTGTTAGTTTTAGCAAATAAAGCAAAAAATGAAAAAGAAGCAAGAGTAATGATTGAAGAAGTCATTGCAAATAAACAAGCACTAAACAAATTTAATGAATGAATCAAAGCTCAAAATGGCAATATTGACTCAGTTTATGCAAAAAATTGATTTAATCCTAAATTCAAGTATGAAGTTATTTCAGAAAAAGAAGGTTATCTAAAAATTAATTCAGCAATTGAATTTGGAATTGTTGCAATGAAATTAGGTGCTGGAAGAAGCAAAAAAGAAGATTTAATTGACTATGAAGCAGGAATATATCTAAACAAAACATCAAATGATTTTGTAAAGAAAAATGATATTCTTTTTACTTTATATTCATCAAAAGAAATCGACAAAACATTGGCAAATGATTTACTAAATGTCATTGAATTCAATAATAAACCATTTGAAATTCAAGAAGTTTTAGCTAAATTAAATTAATAATTCAAAATAAAAAAATATAAAAATAGGGGAAAAAATGCTAAACAAATTAATTGACCATACTTTTTTAGGTCAAGCTGGAACAACAAAAGATATTGACAAATTAATTGACGAAGCAAAAAAATATGATTTCAAATCTGTTTGCATTGCACCTTCTTATGTTAAGTATGCAAAAGAGAAATTAAAAAATACTGATATTCTAATTTGCACTGTGATTGGTTTCCCGCTTGGTTACAATGTCACAAGCGTGAAAGTATTTGAAACCAAAATCGCAATTGAACATGGTGCTGATGAAATTGATATGGTAATGAATGTTGGACGTTTCAAAGATAAACAATATGAATACATTCTAAATGAAATTAAAGCTATTAAAGAAGTTTGTGGAAATAAAATCTTAAAAGTTATTGTTGAAACAGCATTATTAACAAATGATGAAATTGCAAAAGCAACAGAAATTGTTTTACAATCAGGTGCTGATTTCATTAAAACATCAACTGGTTTTTCATATCGGGGTGCCAGTTTTGAAGATGTTGAAATCATGAAAAATATTGCTAAAGACAAACTGTTAATTAAAGCATCAGGTGGTATTAAATCAAAAGAAGATGCACAAAAGATGGTTGATTTAGGTGCAAATCGACTAGGTACATCAAAATCAGTTGCAATCGTTGAAGGAAAAATTGATACTTCAACAAATTACTAACTAAGACGCAACCGAATTAAAAAAAATAGTGTAAAAAATATGGTTAAAATTTTTTCACATCCATTGATTGATGCTAAATTAACAAAACTACGAGACAAAAAAACAAATAACAATGAATTTAGACAAAATTTAGATGAAATTACTTCGCTAATGGTTTATGAAATGCTTCGAGATTATCAAACAAAACCATTGAAAGTAAAAACTCCAATTGGTCATATTTTTGAAGGTCAACAACTTGACAAAGAAATTGTGATAATCCCAATTTTGAGAGCTGGGCTTGGAATGGTGAATGGTATTCTTAATTTAATTCCACAAGCGCGAGTTGGGCACGTTGGAATGTATCGTGATGAAACAACAAAACAAGTTTTTGAATATTTTTTTAAAATTCCTGATGTTTCAAAAGAAAGTTACATTATTGTTGTTGATCCAATGCTAGCTACTGGTAGTTCGGCCTACCACACAATTAATAAATTAAGAAAATTAGGCTTTTTAAATATCAAACTACTTTGTCTTGTTGGTGTTGATAAAGGTATCAATAATATCACCAAACACTTTCCTGAAATTGATATTTATTTAGCAACAAAAGATCAAGGATTGGATGAAAATAATTACATAATTCCAGGTTTAGGTGATGCTGGAGACCGTATTTTTGGCACAAAAAAATAATTCAAGAGATGAAAAATCTCTTTTTTTGTATGATAATTTTATTTATTTATAATAAAAAATAATTACTTTTATGGAAGGAATAAAAAATAAAAAATGGCTTTTAATAAAGACTCAAAACAACGAAGATTTTTATTTGCACTTGATCTTGATGGGACACTTTTAGCTGATTCAGGTGCTGGAACAATTCATCCTAAAACTGAAGAAGCAATTAAACGTGCTGTCAAAGAAGGACATATCGTTTCAATCATCACTGGACGTCCATGAAGATCAACAATGCCTGTTTATGACAAATTGGGTTTAAATGCCATTGTTGGAAATTACAATGGTGCTCATATTCATAACCCTGCTGATCCATTTTTCATTCCAACAATCACATATTTAGACTTGAATGAAGTTTTATATATTTTGGGAGATGAAAAAGTTAAAAAAGAAATCTCAAATTATGCAATTGAAGGACCTGATTGGGTGCAATTAATGCACCGTGATCCAAATCTTGAAAAGGTTTTTGGATTCAATCAAGCAACAAAATTTCGTGAATCAATAAATCTTGAAAAACTTCCTTTAAAACCAACAGGAATTGTTTTTGATTGTCAACCAACAACAGATGTTTTGGAACTACTAACTTATTTAAAAAGAAGATATGGCGATTTAGGAGAATTTTCTTCATGATCAAAAGGTGAAGGATTAAGTCCTGTTTTTGATATTACTTCAATCGGGGTTGATAAAGGAAAAGTTATCTCTTTAATGATGCGTTATTACAATATTGATATTGATGATACAATCGTCATGGGAGATTCATACAATGATTTAAGTATGTATGACATTGGCAACGTTGGTGTTTGTCCAGCAAATGCCGAAAATGCAATCAAAAATGTTTCAACAGTTATTATGGAACAAACAAATAAAGAAGGAGCAGTCGGATATTTTATTGATGCTTTCTTGAATGATCCAGACAAATATATTGAATTAGCAAAAGAAAAAAGAAGAAAAAATAAAAAGAGTCTAAAAACTGTTGGTGCAGATAATTTTTATACAAAATAAAGAAGTAAAAAATGATGAATGATAAAAAATTTGAATATATTGGAATTGATGAAACAGGCGTGGGCGATTATTTTAGTCCAATTGTTTCTGTTGCTTGCTTCATTCCTAAAAAAAATTTTGATAAGATTAAATTATTAGGAATTAAAGATAGCAAAAAATTAAGCGACCAAAAAATTATTCAAATTATTGAAGAAATTAACAAAAATAATTTAGCTTATTTCAAAGATACAATTTTAAGTCAAAAAAACTACAACGATCTGACAAAAATTGGAATTAATAATAATGCAATTAAAACTCTAATTCATTTTAATTCAATAAAAAGATTGATTACTTTTTTAGATAAAAAACTACCAATTGTAATTGATCAATATGCATCCGAAATCAATCTCAAAAAACATCTTGAAAAACTCAAAAAAGAAAAACTAGTCACAAATTTAGAATTCAATCATTTTCAAATTGTTTTAGAAACTAAAGCTGAAGAGAAATATCTTAATGTTGCTTGTGCATCAATAATGGCAAGATATATTTTGTTAAAAAAAATGTCGGATTTAAAAAAAACATATAACAATTTTCCATTCAAACTTGGTGCTAGTAACCAAATTATTGATTTAGGTGCTGATTTTGTTAAAAAATTCGGAAAAAGTGAACTTTATAATGTTGCAAAAATATCATTCAAAACAACAAAAAAAATCTTTGAAAAATTAGAAAATTAAAAAAGAAAATTAGTCCTTCTGTGGACTATTTTTTTACAAATATTTTTATATAATTAACTACCTCAAAATTGTATATTTTTAATAAAAAATCTTTAATAAAAAGAACATATGTTTTCTTTAAACTTCAAAAAAAATATCATTTAGTATATATAATTATTAAGTTAAATATTATATTTAATTAACAAATTACAAAAGGGTAAAATCCTTGGTCAGTAATTGACCCAAAAGTCCAAAAGGAGAATTATAATGTCAAAATACGAAATTATGATTTTAGTTAACCCTACATCAAAAGAAGAAAGTGTTAAAGAATTGTTATTTTCAGTTCTTGATGAAAAAAACACTAAATTCGAAAGATTAGAGCGAACTGAATTAGCATATCCAATCAAAAAATTAAATCGTGCATCTTATTTCTTAGTTTTAACAAAAACTGAACCAGAATCAATTAAAGAACTAACAAGAAAATTCAATATTGACAAAACAATCTTAAGAAGTTTAGTTATTAATTTAGATTCAGAAAAAGGTTTAAAACCAAGAAAACAAAAAAGATTCCAAAGAAGAAATTTTGATAATAAAAAACCATTTGAAAGACACGAAAGAAAAGAAACAACAACAGAAGATAAAAAACACGAAATAAAAAAAGAATCTACTAAAAACAAAGAAGTTGAATAATAAGCAAAATTTTATTTCAGATTCAAAAAGAAGGGATACTTATGAATAAGGTTATTTTAATCGGAAGACTAGCTTCAAAACCTTTTAAAGGCATCACAGCATCAAACATTGAATATTCAAGGTTTACAATTGTTGTTACAAGAAACTATGCAGCACCAAATACTGAACCAGTTTCTGATTTTATTCCATGTGTCGCATGAAGATCAAATGCAACATTTATCAATAAGTTTTTAGATAAAGGTTCACTTTTATTGGTTGAAGGTTCATTTCAATCATCAAGATTGACTGATCAAAATGGGCAATTAGTAAATAGTTATGTAATTAGTGCTGATCGAATTCAATCACTTGAAACAAAAGAAGTTACTGAAGAAAGAAGAAAAAATAATTTAAAAGAATTTAGTATTTCAGAAGAAGAAAATAAAATTAATTCACCAAGTCCAATCTTACAAGAACCAGCTGAAGATGATTCAGAGGTTAATTATGATGGTTTGACTTGAGATCTTTAATTTAGGAGAAAAAAATGGCAAGAGTTGTTCGTAAAAAATTATTTGTTCGTAAACGTCCATGTCAATTTTGTTTAAGTAAATCTCCTGTTGTTTATGTTGATTACAAAAATGAAGAATTATTATCAAAATTAGTAAACCAACAAGGTAAAATCATTTCTTCAAGAATTACTGGAACATGTGCAAAACATCAAAGAGCAGTTGCATTAGCAATTAAAAGAGCTAGATTAGTTGCAATCCTGCCATACATTGGTCCAGTTAAAAAAGATGTACAAAGAGAAACAAAACAAGTTTCTGAAGTTCAAGAAACAAAATAATTAAAAAAAATAAGTGCAAAATAACTCACTTATTTTTTTTAATTCAAAAAAATATTTAAAATCAATCTTAAATCAAAGTTTTTTAACTTATTTATTGCTATAAGAAACAAAGTTTCTTAGTCAATATAAATTTAGATATAATTAATTACATGAAAATCAATTTAGCAAGCCAATTAAGACCAAATAATTTAGATGACTTTATTTGCTCAGAAGCAAAAAAGAAATTATTCCAAGCAATTATTACAAATAAAGATTATTCTTCATTTATTTTTTATGGCAAACCAGGAACTGGCAAAAGTACAATTGCAAACATTTTGGCAAACGCAATCAATGCTAACTATGATTTATTTAATGCAGCAATTGATAAAAAAGAAGACTTAATAATAAAAATTAAAAATAATGATATTTTAATTATTGATGAAATCCATCGTTTAAATAAAGATAAACAAGATATTCTATTACCTTATTTGGAAGATGGTCTCATCACAATTTATGCAACAACAACAGAAAACCCATATTTCAAACTAAATCCAGCTCTAAGATCAAGAGCACATATTATTGAAATGGATTTACCATCCAAAAAAGACATAAAAAATAAGTTAAAAGAAATTGCAAATACTTTAAATCTAAATTGATTAAAAAAAGAAACATTACAAGATTTTATTGCCACACAAGCAAACCAAGATTTTCGGGCTGCAATAAATATTGTTGAACTAATTAACAAACTAAATTTTGAAAAAGAAATTACACTTGAAGAAATCAAAGAAATTATTCCCACCATCAATTTCTTTAGTGATAAAAATGGTGATAATCATTATGATTTGTTAAGTGCATTTCATAAATCACTAAGAGGTTCAGATCCAGATGCTTCCTTATATTGAGGTTTTTTAATTTTAAAATCAGGAAATGTAGATGATTTATTTCGTCGCATGCTAGCAGTTGCTTATGAAGATATTGGATTAGCAAATCCAATGGTCGGCATGCAAACACTAGCAGCAATCCAAACATTTGAACGTCTTGGTTTACCTGAAGGAAATCTTCCGATTGGATTTGCAATTCTTAATCTTGCACTAAGTCCCAAATCAAATTCATCTTATCTTGCAATCAAAAATACAAATAAGATTTTGGATGCAAATTTAATATATGAACCACCCTTACACTTAAAAGATGCACATTATAAATCGGCTTACAAACTAGGCCGAGGTATTAATTATAAATATGCACATGATTATTTAAATAATTGGGTAAAACAACAATATCTCCCAAATGAATTGAATAATTTTGTTGCATATGAGTTTCAAAACCAAGGATGAGAGAAAAAAATCAAAGAGTATTGAGAAAAAATTAAAAAATAAGGACAATAAAATGTTTGATTTAGAAAAAATAAATAATTTAGAAGATCTTAAATTAGCAAAAAATCAATTTAGCAATTCAAAAGAACTACTTACATTAATGCAAGAATTAAAACAAGCAGACAAAGAAAAAAAACGAGAAATTGGTAAAAAAATTCAAGATCTAAAAAATAAAGCTGAAGATTTTTTTGAAGAAGCAAGAAAAAAAATTACAAATTTAGAAATTGAAAAACAACTTCAAAATGAATTTATTGATTTTGCTATTCCGGTGCAGCGAAATGATTTTATTCATCCAGTTAATCTTGTTGCAATGCGTTTTCGTGAATGGTTGTTAATGAATGGTTATATTGAACTAGATTACTCAGAAATTGAAAATGATAAATATAACTTTGAAAATCTTAATATTCCATCTTCACATCCGGCTAGGGAAATGCAAGACTCACTTTACTTAAATGAAAATGAATTACTTCGGACACACAATACTGGCATTAGTGCACGCGCATTAGAAAAATTTGCAAACAATGAATTTTCACAATTTGCAATTGGAAAAGTTTACCGCAATGATGAAGAAGATAAAACTCATACACATCAATTTACACAGTTAGATTTAGTTAGTGTTGGTAATGTTTCATTTGCTTCTTTAATCTATACAATTAAAGAAATGCTTTCATATGTTTTTGAACAAGATATTCAAATTCGATTACGTCCTTCCTATTTTCCTTTTACTGAACCAAGTGTTGAAATTGATATCTTTTTTAAAAACAAATGAATTGAAGTACTTGGGGCTGGAATGTTGCATGAAAAAGTTCTTAAGGCCGCTTGATATACAAATTCAATGAATGGCTTTGCTGCTGGAATTGGGATTGAAAGAATTGCAATGATTAAATATGGTATTGAAGACATCAGAGAACTATATCTTAATGACATTAGATTTTTAAAACAATTTAAATAAGGAAAAATAAAATGGTATTTTCGTATAAAACATTACATAAATTAGCAAATTTAAAAAATATCTCAATCAAAGAAATGGTTGAAGCAATAAATTCAATTGGTTTTGAGGTTGAGAATTATTATAAGTTTGCTGATGTTGAAGGCATAAAATTATGTCATGTCCTAAAAACATATAAAAATCCCAATGCCGATCGTTTAACTGTTTGTGAAGTTGAATATGGAAATGGTCACAAAGCAATAATTCAAACAACAGCAACAAACATGCAAGCAGGACAATATGTGATGTCATTTGTTCCAGGTTCAAGAAGTAAAGATTTGATTTTTTCACCAAGAAAAATGCAAGGAATTGTTTCTGAAGGAATGTTTGTTGGACTTTCAGAAATTGGTTTTGATAAAGAAATAATTCCTCAGGAATTTGATGACCAGATTTTCCAACTTGAAGAAATTGATTTGAATCTTGATCCAATTACATATTTTGATTTAGATGATTGAATGATTGAAATATCAATTTTATCAAATCGTGCTGATGCACAATGTTATTTAGTCATGGCAAAAGAATTAGCAGCTTATTTTCAAACTGAAATTAAATGACCTAAAAAACCAACTCATAATTTAATTTCAAATTTTGAAATTAAAAACTTAAAAAATACAAATGCATTTACTTTAGTTGAAGCAGCAAATCTTAATTTAAATTGTTCAATTAAAGAAAAAATGTTGCTTTGAAAACATGGTATAAAAACTTTTTCAAATGCAATTGATCTTACAAATTTAGTTTTATTATATGCCGGCGTTCCATGTCATGTTTATAATAAAAATGATTTAAAATCTAATGAATTTAATGTTGGTTATTATTCAGGAAAATTAAATATCCTAGGTAATAAAGAGATTAATTTTGAAAATTCCTTATGTGTATTTAATGGAAGCAATCCAATCTCAATTGCTGCAACAATTGGTCTTGAAGTATATCAATTTCAAAAAGACACACAAAAAGTTGTTTTTGAACTAGCTTCATTTAACATCAATGAAATCAGAAAAAATGCAAAACAAAGCAAATTATCAACACTATCTTCACAAAGAGGAAGTAAAGAAATTTCTAATGGATCTTTAATTCTAGCTTACAATTTTTTATCGCAATATTTAACTGATTTTTCAATCCAAATCAATGCTCCAAGAATTTCTAAAAAAACAATTTTAATTGACAAAGCATATATAAATAAATTTGCTGGTTTTAACATAGTAAAAACAAAGAAATATCTTGAAGTTTTGAAAAAATTAGAAATTCTAGATTTCAAATTTAAAGAAGATTTTTCAATGGTGACATTTCCAACATACCGTTATGATCTTGATACTCTTCAAGATTTTGTTGAAGAAGTTTTTAGATTTTATGGATACAATAATTTTCCTTTAAAGCAACCTAAAATAACGCGATTAAATTATCAAAAAAATCACATTTTTGATTTTATTTCTAAATTGGCAAACAAAAATTATGCAAATGTGCGCACATACACATTAATTAAACCTGAGAATAATCTTTTTAACCCTTTTAATATCACTGAAATTTTAAATGCAAGTGATGCAAAAAATTATGATCACTCGCAAATTCGCTTATCTTTAATTAGTAGTCTAAATGAAATTTTGATTCATCATAAAAAACAAGGTTTTGAAAAAAATTCTTTTTTTGACATTGGAATGATCGGAAGAGAAACCAATGTCTTAGGATTAGTTTCAAACCAAAAAACATTTGATGAAATTAAACTTGATATTATTTCTTTAACAAACAAAAAATTAATTTTTAAAAAAGCAAAAAATGAAATTTTTCATCCAAATGCTGCGGCTGAAATTTATTTAGATGATGAGTTGATTGGTTACATTGCAAAAATCCATCCAAAATTAATTGGTAATGATGCAATTTTTGCTGAAATTAAACTTAATAAATTAGTTGATACAAAAAATCAATTTGTTAATTATAAACATGAACCAATCAAAACAAGAGATATCACATTTTCACTTAATAAATTTGAATCAGTTCAAACAATTATTGATAAAATTAAGCAAATTAAAGGTATTCATTCATATCAAATAATTGATATTTACCAAAAAGATGACCAAATCAAAAATATTACATTTTCATTTAAAATTGAAGATTGGGAAATTAAAAAATTGGAACAAGTTTTTGAAGTAGCAAAATAAAGAAATGCTACTTTTATTTTTTCACTATTTTTTCCCAAATTTAGTTAAGAAAAAGGAATATAATGAAAAATATTTAGTGGAGGCAATATAAATGAGTGAAGACAAGACAAAAAAAATTGCTGATATTAATCAAATATTAAAAGAAATTGAAAAAGAGTTTGGAAAAGAATCGATTATGCTTTTGGGCGAAGGTCCTGACATCATTCCTGAAACTTTTAGTTCAGGATCTTTGTGTATTGATAATATTTTAGGAATTGGTGGATGACCAAAAGGAAGAATTATTGAGATTTTTGGACCTGAAAGTAGTGGAAAAACTACCTTAGCTTTACATGCAATTGCTGAAATTCAAAAAGAAGGTGGAATTGCTGCTTTTATTGATGCTGAACATTCAATTGATCCAATTTATGCAAGAAATTTAGGTGTAGATATAAAAAACTTAATCCTTGCACAACCAAGTTCTGGTGAAGAAGCATTAGAAATTGTTGATCGTTTAGTTAAAACTGGTGCAATTGATTTAATTGTTGTTGACTCAGTTGCAGCATTAGTGCCTGAAGTTGAACTAAATGGTGAAATGCGTGATCAAACAATTGGTGCACAGGCTCGTCTAATGTCAAAAGCATTGAGAAAAATTACAGGAACATTATCAAAAAATAAAACTGCAATTATCTTTTTAAATCAAATTCGGGAAAAAATTGGTGTTTTATTTGGTAATCCAGAAACAACAACAGGCGGTAAAGCCCTAAAATTCTACGCTTCAATTCGACTAGAAGTCCGTAAAAGCCAAAACATTACAAATAATGGTGATATCACTGGTAACCAAATAAAATGTAAAGTAGTAAAAAATAAATTAGCACCACCTTATAAAAGTACACAAATTGAGATTATATTTTCAAAAGGAATTTCAAAAATTGGTGAAATCATCCAATTAGCAGAATCATTTCAAATTATCAATCGAAAAGGTTCATGATATAGCTATAATGGCGAAAATATTGCGCAAGGACAATTAAATTTATCACTATTGCTACAAACAAATAAAACCTTATATGATGAACTTTATAATCTAGTTGTTGAAAAACTTAATAATGACTAAATCTGAAAGAATTTTTTATCTATTTATTTCCAAAGCAAGTTAATGTTAATAAGATTAAATTATATATAATTTACTAATATGGAAAAAGAAAGTATAAATGTTTTATTTCTTGGGGACATTTTTGGAAAACCTGGTATAAATTTTGTTAAAAAGCATTTAAAAAAATTAATTAAAAAAAATAAAGTTGATTTTGTTATTGCCCAAGCAGAAAATGTTTCTGGAAGAAAAGGTTTTATTCCAGAAGACTATTTAGAATTAAAACAAACTGGTGTAAATGCATTTACGCTTGGAAATCATGTTTGAGCAAAAAAAGAAATAATTGAAATTATTAATAATGATGATCTTATTCGACCAATAAATATTAATAATGAATACCCAGGTGAAGGAATTAGATTTTTTGAGATTAAAAATAAGAAAATAGCAATAATGTCTTTTATGGGAATTACATTTAACCCTCTTCTTGAACCATGAAAACAACAAGTTGCTAATAATTTTTTCGATAAATTTGATGCAGTATATAATTCTCATCATGCTGATTATTGAATCATTGATTTTCATGCTGAAACTACGTCAGAAAAATCTGTTTTTGGTTTATATGTTGATGGTAAAGTTGATGCTTTTATTGGTACACATACGCATGTACAAACAAATGATGCAAAAATTTTGCCTAATGGGACTTATTATGTTACAGATGCTGGGATGTGCGGGCCAAGAGATTGTGCAATTGGTTCAAATTATGAAGAAGTCTATCAAAAAATGCGTTATGATGCAAGACTTCCTTTTAAAGTGTCTGATAACAAATGTGAATTAAATGCAGTTTTATTTACATTGAGCAAAAACACAAATGAAAAAAGAATTAAATTAATAAGAATTTTGGAGGATTAATGGAGGATAAAAAAAATATTCAAAATAGAAGTAATTTTTTATTAAAAAAATATCATTTCCGAAAAAATGTTATTAATTATATCTATCAAGCTGAACTTTTTGGCACAAATTTGAATACAGCTGAAATTGTTAATAATAAATTAAATAAAGTTTCTGAATCAGAAATTAAAACCTTAGAAATTATTGAAAACAAATATAAAACCATTGAAAATATTGCAAAAAAATTTTTATTGGAAACATGGGATTGAGAAAGAATTAGTCCACTAATTAGAGCGATTTTAATTTTTGGAATTTATGAACTAACATATAATAATCCAAAAGTTGTTATTAATGAGATGATAAACATTACAAAAATTCTTTCACCAAAAGATGATTACAAATTTGTAAATAAAATTTTAGACAAAATATCAAAACAAATAATCAACAAATAATTTATGAAAAAAACATTGAAGGAACTAATCAAACAAAAATATAATTTGGATGACAAGGAAATTAATTCCTTAACAATGCAAGGAAGGGTTTTTGTTAATAATGAAAAAGTCTTGTTAACATCTTTAAAATTTTTAGATAGTGATAAGATTGAAATAAAATTCAAGAAAACAAAATATGTTTCAAGAGGTGCTTATAAATTAAAAGAAGCGATAGAAAAATTTAAACTTAAGATCAAAAATAAAGTTTGTTTGGATATTGGTTCTTCAACCGGTGGTTTTGTTCAAATATTATTAGAAAATCATGCAAAAAAAGTTTACGCACTAGACTCAGGTACCAACCAATTAGATTTTTCATTGCGAGTGAATGAAAATGTTGTTGTTTATGAAAAAACTAATTTAAAAAATATGAATCCCTCAATGTTTGTTGAAAAACTTGATTTAGTAACCTGTGATGTATCTTTTATTAGTCTAAGACATGTATTTGAAATTTGCAATAAAATTTTTGATTACAAAATAAAATTAATTACATTAATAAAACCACAATTTGAAGCAAGCAGCAAATATGTTGCAAATGGTGGTTATGTTGAACAAAAATATCATGAGTTTATTTTGAATAAAGTTATAAATATTGCAAAAAAAAATAATTTTCATTTACTAAAAGCGATTATAAAAAGTCCAATTTTAGGTGAAAAATCGAAAAATATTGAATATTTAGCCTTTTTTGAAAAACAAGGAGATTAATTAGATGTTTAAAATTGCAAGAGAAAAAATTTTTCCAATGTTTAAAAATAATCCTAATATTGTTTATCTTGATAATGCAGCACTTGCTTTTAAACCAATCTCTGTCATCAATAAAGGAAATGAATTTTATGAAAAATATTCAATTTCAACAAGAACTGCTGATTCAAAATTAGGAATCAGAATTGATCAAGAAATAAAAAGCGTTCGCAATAAAATTGCAAAATTTTTAAATGCGAATGAAGATGAAGTTATTTTTACCCAAGGTACAACAGATGGATTAAATCAAATTGCAAAAATGCTTGCAAATATTATTGATGAGGGTGAAATCATTTTTAGTTTTTTTAATCATTCATCAGCAATTGTCCCATTTCTTGAAAATTTTAATCACAAAAAAATTAAAATTAAATATTGTCTTGATGAAAAAGAAATTCTTTTAGCAATAAATCAACAAACAAAAATTATTGTAATTCCGCAAGTGTCTAATAATTTTCAAGCAAATTACAACTTAAAAAAAATCTATGCTAAATGCAAAGAATATAACACAATTTTAATCAATGATGCTGCACAAGCAATTGTTCATGAAGAGGTTGATTTTGAATTCTGTGATGTATTAGTTTTTTCGGGAAATAAAATTTATGGACCAACTGGAACTGGCGCACTTTTAATTAAAAAAAATCTACTAAACCAATTATCTTTAGTTAAATGGGGTGGTGGACAAGTTCAAAATATATTTGATGATTTTAATTGAAATGTTCGAAATTCAATCAATAAATGGGAACCAGGAACACCTAATTTTGCAGGGTTATTGCAACTTGGCGAAGCAATTTCATTTTTTTTATCTTTTGATATCAAAGATATTATTGAGCATGAAAAAGAATTAGCTAATTATGCTTTTGATGCCCTATCTAAAATTAAAAACATTGAAATCGCCTCGCAAAGAGGAGATACAATTATTTTGTTTAATATAAAAAATATTCCTCCGCAGGATGTTGCTTCTTATTTAGGAAATCGCGACATTTATGTTCGTTCAGGAGCTTTTTGTGCTTATAAATTTAAAGAAATAAATAATTTTTCCAATGCATATGTGAGAATTTCATTGGCAATGTACAATCAAAAAAATGATATCGATAAATTAGTTCAAGTTCTTAAAACTGGAGGAAATTTCATTGAAATTTTATAATAACCAAGAAAAACAAAAAATTATTTTTGATTGTTATTCGACCCCAAAATATAAATTAAATACTAAAAAAAATCAAGGAATTTCTGAACATTCATCAGTTTGTGTCGATGAAATTGAATTATATCTATCTTTTAAAAATGATCTTTTAGTAAATGCCGAATATTATGCGATTGGTTGTGCTATTTTTATTGCAAGCATTGAACTAATGATTGAAAACTTATTAAATAAAACAAAAAAGGAAATTAATGAAATTCTTGATCAATATTTCCAAATGATAAATGAAGGTAATACTCAAAATAAAAATTTTGATTTAGGCAAATTAAGTGTATTTGAAAATGTAAAAATTCATTTAAATCGTTTAGAATGTGCATCAATTATTTATCGTGCTTTTAAAAAAGGAATAAATGAATAAAGTAATTTTTCATATCGATATGGATTCATTTTTTGTTAGTTGTGAACGAGCAAAAAATCAATCTTTAAACAATAAACCAATTGTAATTGCATCAAATTTAAAAAGAGCAATTGCAACTGCAATGTCCTATGAAGTTAAGAAATATGGCTTTAAGGTTGGTGACGGATTTTATTTAATGAAAAATAAAATTAAGGACTTAATTGCAATTGAACCACACTATCAGTTATATTCATTAACATCAAAAAAGATTTTTAAATTTATTGAAACTTTTTTTACAAATAAAATTGAGATATATTCAATTGATGAATGTTACATTGATGTTACAGAAGAAGTTAAAAAATTTAATTCCCCTTATGAAATGGCTAAGAAAATTCAAGATGAAATTTATAAAGTCTTTAAAATTCCGTGTTCAATTGGTATTTCATACACAAAATTTTTAGCCAAAATGTCAACAAATAAAGCCAAACCTTTTGGTATCATTGAAACAAAGAAAGAAGATATTAAAAAACATTTTTATCAGCTTCCAATCAAAAAAATTTTTGGGATTGGTAAGGGAATTGTTCCTAAATTAATAAGAAATAATATTAATACATATGAAGATTTAGTTAATTGCCAAAATGAAGTTTTTTTAAAAAGTATTTTTGGAAAAAATTATTTTTTATTCATTCAGGATCTAAAAGGGGATAATAATAATCGCCAGCATGTTTTAACAAATGAAATTAAGAGTATTAGTAATTCTAAAACCTTTATGGAAGAAGATTCAAATGATTCAGAGTATTTAATCAATGAATTAAGAGAAATTACAGTAAATATTGTTAAAAGAGCAGAAGATTTGAATTTAGAGGGAAAAAATATTTCTGTTTCAATTAGACATCAAAATAAACTTTGAGTTCACAAAAATAAAATTCTTTCGAAATGAACAAATGATTTTGAACAAATCTGAAAAATTGTTTTTTTATTGTTTAATGAAATATGAAACGAACAAAAAATTCGCGGTTTAGGTGTTGGACTTGGGGGATTAAAATCAGTTTTTAGTGAAAAAGAATCACTAAATTTATTTGAATTTGAAAACAAAAAAAATTCAATTGTTGAAAAAATCATCAATGAAAATAATCTTGTAATTGGAAAAAATAAATTAAAAACTTTAAATCAATATGACCAAGAAAAAAATCAAAATAAAGAAAATATCCGTTTTTTAAGAAAAAATTTTAAAACTTATAACAAAAAAATTAATTTGGAGGACGAATGAGAATAGCTATTTATGGAGGAAGTTTTAACCCAATTCACAAAGGACATATTGAGTTAGCTAAATATGCGATAAATGACTTATTTTTAGATAAATTATTCTTTGTACCAGCAAATAAAAATCCTTTTAAAAAATCACGTAATTATGTCGATAATCAACACCGGATCAACATGCTTAAATTAGTTTTAGAAGACAAAATGTTTATCTCTGAATTTGAAACAAAAAGAAAAGGTAATTCATACACAATTGATACAGTTAATCATTTTAAAAATAAATTCCCAAATGATGAACTTTTTTTACTGATTGGAACAGATAACATTCCAAGTTTAAACAAATGAAAAAATATCGATGAAATTGCTAAAAAAGTAAAAATTATTGCTTTTAAACGTGGCAATCAGTATTCAAAAATTAATGTAAGAAAATATAATGTAAAAATTTTAAATAATCCAATTTGAAACTATTCATCAACAAATTATAAAAAAGGAAATTTATTTGAAGTTGAACAATTAGTTCAAGAATATATTGGCAAAAACTTTTTATACATTGATGAAATTGCAAAAAATTTTCTTTTTGACATCAAAGATAAGGAAAAACAATTTCGTTATTTTCATTTAAAATGAACAGCTGAATTTGCTTCGGAATTGGCTAAAAAACATAACTATAAAATTAAAAATGCATACCAAGCTGGTTTAATCCATGATATTACAAAAAATTGATCTGAAGAAAAATCATATGCTTTTTTAGAAAAATATGGATATAATAAAAACAATTTACCAATATACAAACTACATCAAACAACGGCTTATTATTGATTAAGAGATGTTTATAAATATGATAATGAAGAAGTTTTGGATGCAATTAAAAAGCACACTTCATTAGATTTAGAATTATCAATTTTAGATAAAATTCTCTATATTGCTGATAAAATCAGTAAAGGTCGAAAATGAAAAGGAATTGAAAAAATTCGAAAATTAAGTTTTGAAGATTTAGATAAGGCTTTTGCTTATATTGTTTCAAGATCAGAAGATTACGAAAGTAATGTGCGTGGACATAGTTTTAGTCCCGAGCAAAAAGAAATATATAAAAAATGGGGAAACAAATAAACCCCCATTTTTTATATTTATATATTATTTATGATTAATAGTGTTATTTTTTAACTTTTTCTAATTTGACGATTTACTTGAACTAAGGCAATGATCGCACCAACAAAAGCAAAAATTCAGATAAATATTCCAATAATATAAAAAATTCCTGCTAATATTGATCCAGCACTAAATGCATATACTGTTCCAACGATTGTCATAATAAATAAAATCAGTCCTAAAAATCCAAGTAACAATCAAATTGCAAGTCCTGAAACTGCAGCCCCTGCAATAGCAAATGTCGCTGCTTCATTTTGACCTGCTGCTGCCGCTGCACCCGCAGTGGCTACACTAATCAAAAGTCAAATAAGAAAAATAAATCCAATGAAAGGTAAAACTATATTTGCAATATGTAATCTTCCATATTTTCTTAATTGTTGTTTTTCCAATTTAATCTTCTCCTTTTTTAAAAAATATATATATTAATTTCACATAATAAAAGTTATAGTGCTTAATGTTTAATATCATTAAAAGTTAAAAATATTGCGCAACGAAACACTTAAATTTTAAAATGAATCATTAAAACAAATAAAATTATAAATAATTTTTATAAAAATTTAACTTCAGTTAAACTCATTAATAAAAAATATTTAGTAAGCAAAATAATTTTACTAAAATTATGCATCCTAAAAAAATTTTTTCTTTATATTTAAAAACTTATATTCTCTAAATGCGATTGTAAATTAATTAAAAAAAATAAATAAAATTATTTTTGTTATTTCATTGCAAAAATCAAATGCTTAAAAAATAATATTCATAAACTGTAATCAAATTTATAAATAAAAAAAATGAGGAAACAAATTATCCTCATCTTTTATCTTTTTTAATAAATCTATAGACCAGTATTTGGTGAAATTGAAACATCATTATTTATCTTAATTTTCTTTTTAACATCAATTAATGAAAATATTGCACCAATTAGTCCACATACAAAAACAAAAAATCCAACAATGTATAAAATCATTCCGACTGTCGAATTTACTTTGTAGGCATAAACTGTTCCAATTATTTGTAAAACAAAACAAATTATGTATAAAATTCCTGCAATAACAAGTCAAGAAATATTAATATTTAGTAATGAATTAAAATTTATTGTTGAGCTTGACATATTTGCTGCTTGACTAGCAGCTTTACTGAACAAAATTATGAACATAATAAATGAAAAAACATAACTAATCGATAAGAATATTATGTTTAATAAATGCAATTTGGCATATTTTTGATAATTTTTTTCCATAAATAAATCCTTTTAAAATAAATTCCATTTCTAATAAAAAATATAATTCTAATTGTTTATTTTAAAAATCATTTTTCTTATTAGCAATACCAATTTTTAAATGATAAAAATGCTTTTAAAAACTAAATTATTTTAATCATATAAACATTTCAAAAAATAAATTATAATTAAAAAAATCTTTTTTTAATTTGCTTCTCAAGCAAAATAAAATCAATTTAACATAAAAAATAACAAACATGATTATTTAAATATATAAACTAATAAAAACTTTTATACAATTGTTTTTTAAATCAATATTAAAAAAATTATTGATTATTATAATCCGATGAAACTTAATATTTTTTAAGTTTTAAAATCATTAAATTAATAATTTTGATAAAACCATATTTAGAATTAATTTTCAAAAGTAATCTTTTTTATGTTTTATTTTTTATTATCATTTAATTTTAATTAAATTGGATCTTTAATTTTATCATACAAGACCTTATAAAATTAATTATTTTCAATACTCTCACAATAAAAAATCAACTTAACATCGATTAAATTAAATTTAGCACTCTTTTTTTAAAAGTGCTAAAAAATGTGGTACAATAGTTTTATAATTTATTAAAAAAAATTAAAAAATTAAATATTCTAAATTAAATTAAAGGAGTTAAACATGGCAAAAGAAATTATTCTTGGAATCGATTTAGGTACCACAAACTCAGTTGTTTCGATTATTGAAAATGGAAATCCTAAAGTCTTAGAAAATCCCAATGGTAAAAGAACAACACCATCAGTTGTAGCTTTTAAAAATAATGAAACAATTATTGGCGAAAATGCAAAAAGACAATTAGAAACAAACCCAGATAGTATTGCTTCAATTAAAAGATTAATGGGTAGTTCATCAACAATTAAAGCAAATCAAAAAGATTACAAACCAGAAGAAATCAGTGCATTAATTCTATCTTACATGAAAGAATATGCCGAAAAGAAAATTGGTTCACCAGTTAAAAAAGCTGTTATTACAGTGCCTGCATATTTTGACAATGCCCAACGTGAAGCAACTAAAAATGCCGGAACAATTGCTGGATTAGATGTTGTAAGAATCATTAATGAACCAACTGCTGCTGCACTTGCTTTTGGATTGGATAAATCAAAAGATGAAAATCACAAAATCCTAGTGTTTGACTTGGGAGGTGGAACATTTGACGTTTCAATTTTGGAAATGGAAAATGGAACATTTGAAGTTTTATCAACATCAGGAGACAATCATTTAGGGGGTGATGACTGAGATCACAAAATTGTTGATTGATTAATTAAAGAAATTAACACAAAATATAATTACAATGCCAAAAATGACAAAATGGCAATGGCAAGATTAAAAGAAGAAGCTGAAAGAGCAAAAATTGCTTTATCTGAATCATTAGTTGCAAATATTTCTCTACCATTCTTAGCAATGAATGAAAATGGTCCAATCAATGTTGAACTTGAATTAAAAAGATCAGAGTTTGAAGCAATGACAACTGATTTATTAGAAAGAACAAAAAAACCTTTAATTGATGCCTTAGAACAAGCTAAATTAAATTGAAATGACATCACTGAAGTTTTATTAGTTGGTGGATCAACAAGAATGCCAGCTGTACAAGAATTAGTTGCTAAAATCACTAACAAAAAACCAAATAATTCAATCAACCCTGATGAAGTAGTTAGTGTCGGTGCAGCGATTCAAGGTGCAATTTTAGCCGGGGATATTCAAGATGTTTTATTACTTGATGTTACACCACTAACTTTAGGTATTGTTGTTGAAGGCGACATTGTTGCTCCTTTAATCCCAAGAAATACAACAATTCCTGTGACAAGAAGTCAAATTTTCTCAACTGCAGCCGATAACCAAACATCTGTTTCAATCGTTGTTACACAAGGTGAAAGACAAATGGCACAAGATAACAAATTCTTAGGAAGATTTGATTTAAGTGGGATTACTCCTGCGCCTAGAGGAGTACCTCAAATTGAAGTGAGTTTTTCAATTGACGTAAACGGAATTACAAAAGTTACAGCTAAAGATAAAAAAACAAATCAAGAACAAAGTATTACAATTCAAAATACTTCAGCATTATCAAAAGAAGATGTTGAAAAAATGGTGCAAGAAGCTGAACAAAACAGAGAAGCTGATAAGAAAAAACGTCGTGAGGTTGAACTGACTGTTCGTGCTGAACAAATAATTCACCAAATTGATAAATCTATTACATCTGAGGAAGCAAAAAAAATGGATGAAAGTCAACTTTCAGAAATTAAAAAAGAAAAAGAAGAAATTCAAAAATTACTAAATGATAAAGATTTTGATTCATTAGAAAAAAAACTAAATGAATTTGAACAAAAACTAGCACAAGCAATGGAATTTCTAAAAAAACAACAAGAACAATCAAATTCTTCGAAAGCAGATGATAAAAATAATGAAACAAATTAATTTGATTTTTTAAAAAAATATCAATAAATAAAAAATCCAAAATGCAATTGAAAATTTTGGATTTTTATTATTTCATATGCATTTAAATAACAAATATTCAAAAAAATAACAATAAAAATAAAATTATAATTAGATAAAAATTGTATTTTTTTAATTATTGAGATATAATTTTTTTGGTTAAAAGGACAATAATTATGAATACAAGTGCAATCAAATATTCCCAATTCACATTCAATACCACACTAAAGAAAAAAAACTCAATTATCATGCCGATTTTAGTGTTGATTTTTTCACTAATAATTGGTTTAATTTTTAAATTTTTAATCAATCCAAAATATTTGGATTTATCAACTTTTATTTATATTTTTGCAATATCTTTAATGACTATTATTTTTGCCTCAATCAAGACATTAAACATCTTTAAAGATATGGAAAAAGAAGGACTAGAATTAATTAGTTTATCCAAACCAATTTCAAGAAATAATTTAATATTTGGAAAATTACTTGCCTTAATCTATTTTGGTTTAATTTGATCAAGTATTTTATTTGTTTCAGCCTTAATCTCTTTATATGGAATTTATTCAATTAGAAATCTATTTTTAAATAGTTTATTATTTTTCATTGTGGGATTTAGTACATACATGCTAATTAGTTTATTAACAGCTTTAATTTGCTATAAACTAAGTTCAAAAATTTCAATGACAATTCCTTTAGTTTTATTTATTCCTTTATCACTAGGAGGGGCATTATTATCAGCTAATGCAACAACGAATGTTAATAACGCAGCTTTTTATATTAACAAACAATACCCTTTACATTTAGCAGGTAATGAAGCAAATGTTGAACCTTTTTTTATTAACAATCAAAAAGATGAATTACTTTTAGTTCCAAATGGAATGCAAAACAAAAATTTTTCAGAAGAACAAAAACAATATTTGGAAGAAGTAATGAAAATCTCAAATAATTCCTCAAAAGAATGACAAATTTATTCATGACTTTCAATTCCATACCAATTATTAGATATTTTTAATCATAAAAATATCAATGTTTTTGAAACTATTTCCAACAACAAATTTTCAAACCAAGATAAATATGTTTATTATCATCATCTTGATAACATTACTTATAAATATAAATTAAATAAAGATATCAAACAAAAAAAATATTTAACAAATGATTCAAAAGATGAAAATGATAAAAAATACATTGTTCCAGGATTGCTAAAATCTCACTCAATTATTCCGAATATAATTGACACAGAACTTATTTATGAAAGAGAAAATGCCGAAAATCCTGAAACTAATTTTCCTGAAGATGAATCGCAATTTGCGGCTGAAAATAATCTTGTTGGCAAAATCAAATGAGACTATGTTTATGAAGTTTTAAAAGACTCAGAATTCAATATTATTGCTAAAGAATTCATTGAAGAAATGCTGAAAACAATTAAAGAAAAAGAAATTAGTGGACTATTTGGTATTAATCAAACATTATTTGATGAACTATCTCAATATATTAATAATGAAAATACTAAAATTAATCAATATAAAAATAACAATCTAACAATTTTTAATCAAGAAGCAATCAAAGAAAAAAAATTACAATCTGAAATTGAAAGAAAAATTTATTTTGCAATTGCAATTTTAAATTTCATTTACTTTAACTACCATGATGAAGAACTTTATGAGGCAATGATTAAGAATCCACAAAATGATTTTTTTGGAAATTATCAAATTACTTTAAAAGTCGCTGGGTTTAATTATTTGATTGGTGGATTTAGCTCATACGAATCAAAAGAAATAATCAAAAATGATGAAAATATCACAAATGAGGAAAAAGAAAAAAAGGTTATTAAAAGATACGAATTAACAAAAAGTGATTCAAATTACTTGTTTCAAACAACAGATCAATTATTTGGCATTACTCGTGATAAACAAATTGTGAATAAAAATGTTTATTTTGTAATCTGAATAATTTTAATTGTTATCTTATTTGGTTCAACTTTTGTGTTATATAAAAGAAGGGATTATAAATAATCATGGATAAAATCTTAGAAGTCATTGATCTAAAAAAAATTTATAAGAAATCAAATCGTGGTGTCAATGGTATCAATCTAGCAATTGAGCAAGGTGATTTTCATGCTTTTATTGGTGAAAATGGTGCTGGAAAAACAACAACAATTAAAACAATTATTGGTGCCTATGTTGATTACCAAGGAAAAATTTTAATCAATAAAATTAATACTAAAGATGCAAAATCTCGTTCAATCATTGGATACATTCCTGAAGTTGCAAATTTTCCTAAAGAATTAAGCACATTTGATTATCTTTATAATTTAGGAATCCTTTCAAATATCAAAAAAAAGCAATTAATTGAGCAAATTAATAAATATTTAAAACTCTTTAAAATTGAAAATCTAATCCATGAAAAACCATATTCATTTTCATCTGGTCAAAAGAAAAAAATTCTTTTAATTCAAGCATTATTGCATCACCCTAAGCTCTTAATTCTTGATGAACCGGCTGCTAATTTAGATCCAACAGCAAGATATGAATTATTTGCTTTATTACAAGAACTTAATCGCAAAGATAAAATCACAATCTTAATTAGTTCACATGTTCTATCTGAAATTGATAGATATGTAAATTCTGTAACACTTATTCATAATGGAAAAATTTTATACACTGGTAAAAAAAATCAATCCCTTGAACAATTGTTTTATGAAAAAGTTATTTCTAGCAACTAATTTAGCTTTCATCCCAATTCCCATTATAGCAATAAGTTGTAATAAAAAAAATCAAGATCAAAATCAAACTAGTGAATCTGCAGAAAATAAAGAAAAGTTTGAACAAAATCAACATATAAATAAACTTCTTGATTTCTTTTCAAACAATCAAAAAGAAAAAAAAGAGATTTATCTTTCACAACAAAAAAATAAATCTGATTCTAAATATGATGAATTAAAAGCTGCTTTTGTTTATGAACCAATCATAGTTCAAGATAGTATTAGTGGCGCTACGGAATATGAATTAATTATTCGAAACTCAAGAAATGTAATTAAAAATACTTTAGAAAATGATTGATATTGAGTTCTTAATAATATTAAAAAAATTGAATTTGTATATAATCCATATGAGGATGCTTATAAAGCATTTAAGAATGAAAAAGAATGATTTAAAAAAACAAATGACACCTTCAAATCAATAATTACAAAAATTAATAATAAATTCCCTAATTCACTAATTGAAAAAGAATTAAAAGATTTCGATTTCAAAGAATTTGAAAAAAAGTTTGAAAAGCAAGCTGAAGAATTGATTAAAAAATACGCAAACGATGAAGAAAAAACTAAGAAGTTACTTGAAGAATTTAGAAATAAAATGAAAAATATTCTATCTAAACTTGGTTCTTTTCCAAATATATACAAAGAAAAACAAGCATGATATTTAATTTTTGATGAAAATAAAGCAATAAGACTTTGAAAATACATTAAAAGTAATAAAAATGTTATTAGAATCAATACTGATTTATTGGTATTTAATAATAAAAATAATATTGAAGAACAAATTATTGATATTGAGAATAAAATTCATCAAAAAAGAAAAGATGATTTCGAAAGACAATTTAAAGAATATTTTGATGAATTATTTGATGAAAAATATGAAGAAATTGAGGAATCAGAAAATAAATTTAGTGAAGAAGTTGATGAAAATAAGGAAGATAATTTAGAAGAAAAAAATAAAGATGAAGAAGTTGATTTAGAAAAAAAATTTATTGCTTGAGCAAAAGATAAAAATGATGAAAAATATTTGGAATTTAAAGCAACACATAAATATAATTCATTCTTTACAAAAGTTATAAATGAAATTAATAATTATTCATGAAGCAAAAACAAAGAACTAAAAATTTTTAGATTTAGTATGAGGTCAATAGATGAAAAAAATTAAAAAACTTATTTTAATTCCTTCTTTATTAATAAATACATTAATAACATCAACTTTAGTTTCATGCATTAACACAACTGAATCAAGTGAATTAAGAAATAAAATTCCAACAGGTTTTGAAGTTAATCCAATTACAAAAAACAATGATGAAATTAGAACAAAAGAAATTTTAAATAAACTTCTTAAATTAACTTTTAAAGAAGATAAGATTAAAAAAACAAATTTTTTAAATTCACAAAATAACGATGAAATTCTGCTTTCTAATTTGAAGGAGTTAAGTAAAAAATTAATTGAATCAATAAAAAATGGAGATTCAGTTGAAAAATTAATAGATTTTTATTCACAAAATTGATTTTTTGTTCTCAAAAACATTGATAAATTAAAATGAAAATTTTTAGAATGATGAAAGTTTGATGAATATATTGATCAAACTAACAAAAAAAATAATGCAAAGCATAGTAAAGAATTTCTAGATAAACTAGAAAGATTATCGAATCCAAATGATCATATTTTTATTAATAATTATTTTGATGACCTTATTGAGGGTGGCGAATCAGCACACTATAAAGATAAATATGTCTATTACTTAAAAAAGGATAAATTAATAATAAGATTACTTATTTCAAAAAATAATGAAAATGAAGTCACTTTTGATCGAATAATTTTTTTCCCAAGATCATTGAATAATAAGATTATTGTTAAACTTATTTCAGATGCAATTCATAATGGTATTCTTCACCATAATCAGCAAGCATACAATGATTTTGAAAAAGCTATTATTGGAAATTATAATGAACCAGGATTGGGGGTATTAGTAACCAATGAAAAAATTAAATAAAAAAAATTTTTTTCTTGCGTCTTTTTTAATTCCTATATTGCCAACAACAATGATTTCATGTCAACAAAGCAATCAAAAAATCAATGAAGAAAAATTAAGTGAAATCAATATAAAAAATTACCAACAAGATAAATGAGATATTTTCTTAAAATATGAATATGTGAATTCACTTCTAAATCTTGCTTTTAAAGATAATGAGGAAGAAAAAAAACAGTATATTGAACAACAAAAAGAAATTATAAATGAATATTTTGAAGAAATTAAAACTTATCTATATTATGCTAACAACATAATTTCTCGTATTGGATCAAATGACAACGACTGAACTGATAAAAAAGACAAAGTAATTGCTATTAGTGTTTTTGATAAGAAACTCGATGAGTTATATGAAAAAAATTGATTATGATTTTTATTTAACTTAGATAAATTTATTTTTGTAAATTACAATGCTATTGACCAATTTAAAGGTAATATTGATGATTTAAATGTTGAATTTCAAAGAAATAGCTTAAATCTTGGAACTTTTAACCAACCAAAAACCAATGAAATATTACAATTCACTACCTTATTAGACGCTGAAAATAAACATAAAAAAGAAGACAAGATGTTTTTATTAACTAAGGAAGGAATTATTCTAGAAATAAAAATTTCGACAACTCTTTTAGATCAAAATAAAAAAGAAATTCCCAAAGAAAAACAAAAACATAAAATTGCAATAAACACATATTCCTATATTTATCCTAAATTATTTAATAATCAAGTACTACTAAAAAAATTTGATTTATCAAAATATGTTCAAATAAAAACATTATTTGAAAATTCAAGAACTAATGATGCAAAAAAAACGATTTTTGATGCTGAATGAGGAGGGTCTCCACTTAGTTACACAATTGTTGATATTGATAATAAAAAATAAAATCAGAGTTTTAAATTTTTAAGTAACTTAAACTCTGATTTTTTTTAATTTTAATCTTTAAAAATTTTGTTTCCTAATTTAATGTATTCATTAACTTTTTCTTCTAAAACACTAAATGCTTGTTTATAAATATCTTCTGAATAAACATCAACACCCGCTTCTTTTAAAATTGTAACTGGCCAATCTTTATCCCCTGATGATAAGAAATTATCAACATAATTTTTAAGTGCTTCTTTTCCTTCTTTTTTATATTTTTGGAAAAATACATTTGCAACAATGTATCCTAAAGCATATTTGTATACATAAAAGAAATAATAAAAATGTGGGACCATTACACTATAAACATTCATTGCATCATTGATTTTTGGTTCAATGTCAGAAATTACATATTTCTTTGCATTTTCAACATATAATTCTTCAATTGTCTCATATGAACTAAGTGGTTCATCTTTGTCAATACGATTATATAATTCAAATTCAAAATTAGATCATTGTGTTTGTCTTAAAACTGTTCCAATAAAATCATTGATACTTTCATTCAATAAAAAGAATTTTTCTTCGTTTGTTTTAGCTTTAGAAATTAAGTAGTCATTCAATAGTAATTCATTGAAAATTGAAGCTATTTCAGCTAAAAAGATTGGATACTGACTACGAAATGCACTTTGATTTTTTACTGAAAAATATGAATGCATTGAATGACCCATTTCATGACAAAGTGTATTGATTGAATTAATTGTATAATCTCAATTCATTAAAATATAAATTTTATTCAATCCATGGGTTCCACCAATTGAATATGCACCAGATCTTTTTGAAGGAACATTGATATAGTCAATTCATCTTTCATTGATTGCCTTATTGACAATTTCTGAATATTCATATGGCATGATTGAAGTAATTTCTTTTAGAATCTCTTGACCATCTTCAATTGAATACTTATTTTTTACTTTTACTAGATCAAGTGCTGTATCTCATAGTTCCATTTTTTTATTAAATTTCTTTTCAAAAAATTTCGCATGTGCTTTTCGATATTTTCTAAAAATATTGATGTTATTTAACACATTTTTATAAATGATTTCAAGTAATTTTTTATTTACATTATCATGTGACAAAATTGAATCAAGTGATGATTCATATTTTCGATACAAAGCATCAACCGAAATTGATTTTAAATGTTGATATAACATTCGCGCTAAACTTTGTTTATGCTTTAAATAACCATTTGCATAGTTAAAATAAGTTTCTTTTCTAACTCTCTCATCATGGTGTTTTAATAATGCAACGCGTGTACCTTCAGTAATTTCGTATTTTTTACCCCATTTATCATGAGCATAGCCATAACTAATCTCACTATCAGTTAAAACCCCAAATAATTCTTCAACACTCGGAAATCCATGTTGTGTTGCACTTAAATATGTTTCAGTTTTATCATCTAGTTTATGTTTTAAATCATTCAATGTTGCTTCAAGATCTTTTTTAATCTCTTTTAATTCTGGTTTATGCATTCATTTTTCAATTTTTTCTTTATGTTGTGCTACACGATTGATCTCTGAACCAAATTGTTTATTATATTCTGCTTTCTTTGCTTCAAATTCTGAAATTAATTTATTGATTTCAAAATTAACGACATTTGTATTTAACTTATTTGATAAATAATTTTCAATCTTATTGCTTAATATCAATAGTTTCTCACTAATCCTTAAAGAATCAACATAATTTTCAAAACTTTCATACTTCGAATCTTTAATTTCAATTTGTTTTTTAACTAATTCAAAATATTGGTCTTTTAATTCGTTGTATGTTTGATTACCTAAAATATCTTCAAGATCAAAACGATATTTTTCTTCAATATCTTCATATTTTGTATATTTTTTCATTTTCAACCCTCCACGCAAGAAATTAAAAATTATTTATCATTATTTTTTTCAACAAAAATTAGACTTTCAATATCACAATTTAATTTTTTTCTTGCATCAAAACCATCAAGTTCCATTAAAACAATAATTTTTAGAATTTCCACCCCTTGGTCTTTTAATAATTTTATTATTGCTTCCAATGTTCCACCCGTTGCTAAAACATCATCAATGATTACTGCTTTTTGCCCTGGTTTTACAAGATTTTTTTGAATTTCTAAAATTGAACGACCATATTCCAACCCATATTCATAACTAATAACTTCACCAGGTAGTTTACCTTTTTTTCTTACCATAATAAAAGGTTTTGATAATTTAGCAGCAACAGGTGTTCCAAATAAAAATCCCCTTGCATCTGGACCAACAATAATGTCAGCATCTTTAGCTAATTCTGACATTTTATTGATTGTATAATTCAATGCTTTTCCATTTGCAAGCAATAAAGAAATGTCTTTAAATTCAACCCCTGGTTCTGGGAAATTTTTAACGGTTCTAATATATTTTTTTAAGTCCATAATTTAATATTATATTATATTTTTCAACAAAGAAAAAGCACAGTTTTTTATCTTCATAAAAACACCAAATAAAGACATTAAAAATTAAATCTAATTGCAGATAAATTTCTTTAAAATTCAATAAAAAATAGCAATATTTTTCAATATTTTTGATCAATTACTTTTTTTATATTAAATGTTATAATGTATAATTATGAGTCATAAATACATATATATTGATTTTGAAGCAATTTCAAATCCTTTTGCAAGATTATTATCAATCCCAGCAAACACTCCATTTGCTTATTCACTTGGTGGATTAAATCATGATAATAAGTTTGAAACAAAAACTTTTATTATTGATTTTGTTAAGGGAAATTCGATCAAGGATGTTTGATCAACATTGAAACAAAAAATAATCAAGCATATTTATGAAATTGATTCAAAAGCAAAAATTGATGAAATCATTTTTATTGGTCATAATCCTACTTTAGAGAAACAAATATTAACAAAAATGTTTCCAAAGAATAGTGTTATCCCTTTGATAGATGATAAATCTAATCCGGTTCTTTCATTATCAAAATTGACTGGATCAGTATTTAAGCAAGAATATTTTTTAAATACTAAAAAAATGATTGAAAAATCCGGAATCAATATCTTAAAAAAGATGATAACAAAAAGCAATGGTTTGATTGCATCTTTTTTGGGATTTTGACTTTATGTTAATTCATTAGTAATTTTAAGATCTAATGATAAACGAAAAAAATACTTTTTAAAACTAAACAAAAATGTTGTAATCAAAGAATTACGAAAATATTCACAAGATGATGTCAATAAAATGCTATATTTGGCAGCAAATCCTGAAGAAACAAATTTATTAATTAAACGGTATTTATACAAAAAAGACTTTATGAGGTTAATTAAAAACATCAATTTCAACGATAATCTTACAATTAAAGAAATTAAACAAAAAATTTGAAGTCTCTAATAAATCACCTTTTGATTAAAAATTTTAATGAATTAAAACCCAAGGTGATTTAAGGATGATAAAAGAAACTTCAACACATAAACATAAAAATTATTTCAAAAGAGTAATTCCTCAATCAAGAAGCGATTGAAAACTATACTTTTTAAAAACTTGGCCAATTATTATTGGTGAAATTTTATTTAGTTTAAATGGTTTTCTTGATAACTTCATGGTAAGTCATATTCCATCCGGAATCGATGCACTAACATATGCAAATACATATACAGGAATTATTTATACAATTTTCTTTGCTATTCAAGGAATTGCGGCAATGTTTGTTGGTCAATATTTTGGTAGGAAGGAATATGATAAAGTCAAGCAAATTATTAACTTAAGAATCTTATTATTTTTATTCATTACAATTGCTTTTTCAATTGTTTGTTGAAGTGCACCTGATGCAATGATTCATTTAATTGGTGGTAAACAAATTAAAGGATCAGTTTTAAATGAAGCAAGAATGTATTTAATGCTAATTTGTATTGGATGAATTATTACTTCATTTAGTTTCAATACAAATATGCTTTTAAATGAAACAGGGCATTCAAATTATGCTTTTATTTCAGCTTCATTAACGCTGATCGTGAATGCAACAATCAATGCGATTTTATTATATGGTTTTAAAGGAAATGCATATTATGCAGCTTTTGGATCAATTATTAGTGGTTTAGTTTGTTTAACATCTGATTTGTTATTCACTTATTATAAAGATCGTCCAATTTTTATCAATGTTTTAAAAATTTATTATGTAACAAGACCAATCGCCAAACAAATTCTAAAAAGAATTCCAGCAATGTTAATTACAATTGCGGCAATGATTACAATTCCAATTAGAATGATTGCTTGATCAAGAGCATTTCCTGATGATTTAGTAAATGGTTCAGGAATATCACAGAAATGAATGGGGTTAAGCGCTGTAACAATATTAGGTTTGGTTGAAAGTCTTTCATCAATCGCATCAGCAATAACATCCGCTTGTTCAACCAATGTTTCTTATTTTGTTGCTGGTAATCTTGGAAAAAATAACTTTGAGGAAGCTGAAAAACATGCTTATGCACTAAGAGGATTCCATGCAATTGCAGGTTTTGGAATGTCAATGATTATGCTTGTCGTTGTATTGATCATTGCTTATAGTAAAACAACAGTAAGTGGAGCCCAAGCAAATATTCCTAACAATATTGAATTTTATTTCAAACATGAAAATAAAGAGAAATTTTTAAATAAAATATTTAGAATGCAAATAGAATCGGGAATTATTGATTCAAGAATTGTAGAAAATGCCCAAAAAGCAATAGAAACATTTAAAGATAATCCTGAAAATTTCAAAAACTTCTTAGTCTCGAATGAAGATACAAGCAAATGAATTGAAGCAATGCAAATTCAAACAGGGTTGACATTTAGAAGAATATTCTTATTCACTTGTTTAACATTTATTTTATTCAATCCACTTTGATGTTGATTCTATACTGCAGCTGCATTACCAAGAGCAGGAGGAAGAAATATCATTGGTTCAATTACAATCTTGGCTGCTTTTTGAGCATCATTTATTTGATTAATTATTTTATTATTTGCATTTGTACCAAATTTTCATTTAAGTTTAGAAATAACATTCTTATTATTCTATAGTTTTGATTTTGTAAGATTTATTATTTTTGAAATTGTTGCTTTAAAAACAAATTGAAAAAGAAATGTTACAAATGAAGTAATTAATAATTTGGATAATCAAGAAACTAAAAAAATTTCAGTCTAACTGAAATTTTTTTCTACTTGAAATTTAAATTCAATATCAAATCTTATTTTTTCAATCACACCATTTTTATTTGTTGCAAAAACTTTAATCTTATAAGTTTCATTACTAATTTTTTGATCATTTGTTTCTTCTTTAAGATATTTTGTAACCCTTGAAAAAAAATTCTTTATCTCATAACCTGCAAGTTTACCATTTGTATTATAAAAATAGAATTTTTCATCTTGATTTTTAAAGGAATAAGAAAATGAAAATTTTAAACTTGATAATTGTTGAATAAAATATTTGAAATCGATATTTCGATTTTTTTCTTGATTAAAATCAGCAAGTTTTTTTACCAAATCAATCTCAATAATTTCTTCATTATTTGAAGTTTGATTTAATTTCTTTTTTGTAATTTGATTTGTATTAAAAAAATCACCAAATCTATCTCCTGTTCGATAAAAAGAAAAATTATTTGACATATCAATTTGATAGTCGTCTTCCTTTTTTTCAATTTGAATTAGATCTTTGAAATTAAAAAGTTTGCTTGATTCAATTTCTTCATCAAATTTAAATAAAATTTCTTTCTTATTTTCATCAATCGGAATTTCTTTTTTAATAACTGCATCATTAAAATCAAAAATATATTGATTTTTTCTTGGTTGTTTGGAAGAAAAAAAGATTGAAACAATCGGAATAATTGTCAAGGCACCAATTAATCCTGTGAACATCAAAGCTGTTGTCACCTTACGACATTTTTTTTGAGATTTCTTTATTTCTTCTTTTGTTTCCAATTCATCTTTTCTTATCTCATTTTCTTCCATAGAACCTCCATTTTATTTAACTTTGATGCGGTTTTTAATCAAAACATATTTAATTTTTTTAATAATTAAATAATTTTTTTCATCATGGTTTTTTAATTGTTTATTTTGCAAATATATTAAAAATAAAGCAATGATTTGATATTTATAAAAGTCAATTGGTTTTGAATTACAATATACTGCTCAAAATAGTTCCTTTTGAACTTTATTAACATTTAAATTTTCAAACATAATTGCAATATCTAAAAATCTTGATCCTTTTGAAGCAAGTGATCAATCAATAAAATATATATTTTGATTTTCGCCCCAAAGAATATTTTTAAAACTTAAATTATTATGACAATTGGCATCAATTTTTATTTGCTTTAGTCATAAAAAAATTAATTTAATCAAATCAAAATCATCCATTTCTTTTTTGAAATCAACAATATTCGTTTTTTTGATCAATCATTTGATGTATTTATCAAGTACAAAATCAGGAAAATTAACATGTGAATCATGATATGTTTTCATAATTTTGGCAATTAGTTTAATTGATTTTAAACTAAGTTCAAAATTTCCCTTGTTATTTAATCATCTTCAAATAATTTTATTTTCATCTTCATAAATATATGTAGGAACAAAATAAAAATTCTCAAGTTCACTTAAATTCAAATGGTAATTAAATTTATTATGCTTCTTAAAAACAATAAATTTGTTATTTATTGTTTGGTTGTTTTTTAAAAAAACATGTGGACTTGGCATTTTTTTCTGAATATTTTTAATATTTAAATATATATCTTGATAATGTGCTTCTTTATAGCGTTTAAACAAATAAACATAGTCATTGAATTTTTCTTTATCTAAATTAAAAAAATCAATTATTGTTTTTTTATCAATACCAATATTGAAATATAAAGCAACTAAATCATAATATTTTGAATTCAAAGTTACTGCTTCAAAATCAACTAATTTGATATAACCAAATTTGTTAATAATAATGTTATTCTTTCTTATATTGTTATGACTTAAAACTAATTCATCATTGCTATATTTTTTAACTAGTTTTTGGTATCTTTTATCCTTAATATTATATTTATTTCAATTAAATTTTTTAATCTCAACATTTCTTTCTTGAAATTTTTTTAAACAATTCAAAATTGGATTAATCAAATTGCTTTCTAGTCCAATTTGAAATAAATCTGATCCAGGAAATCATTTTTTTATAAAAATTCCATTTTTAATAAATAAATAATCATTTAGTGTTTTTGCTAATTCATATTCATTTTCAAATAATGAAAGAAAACCATCACTTGGAATTCTTATTTGAACCCAAGTATCAAGATATTTCGCAATAAAATACATATTATTATTTTTTGTAAGCTGAAACTTTGCTTGTGTAATATTATTTGCAACTTCTGAAGAAAAAGCAGCTGATATTTTTTCATACATTGCATCTATTTTTTCAATATGTTCTTCATTAACAATATTTTTTTCTTTCAAATTCATAAAAACTTCTTTTTAATTCATTAATTTAAATTTGATATTTTTGATTATATTCATTAATTAAATTATCAACCCTTTGAAGATACACTTGATCATCAAAAGGTTTAGTTTCATGCTTATTAATTCATAAAACAATCAAAGCATTAACAAGAATCTTATGAACTAATAAGTATTTTTGCTCAAAATCATCACCATATGCATCTAAAAAAATTTTTTCTTGTTCTGCATTCAAATTCGATGATTCAATAAAATAAGCTAAATCAAAATGTACATCACCCATTGTTGCATATTCTCAATCAGTAATAAAGATTCCCTTTTTATTTTCAATCATATTAAAAAGTCATAAATCATTATGCACAGGTGCTGAGTTATCAATATTTTTTAAAAACAAGTTAAGTTTCTTATAATGCTTATCCAAAATAGGAATTTTTCTTCCTAATTTTGAAATTTTTTCACGATAGACCTTAAAGCGCCTTGCCAATTGATTCTCTTTATAAAAATCTAATTTTGAATTATGCAACGTAATTAATTTCTTGCCGATCTCTTTTAATTGATCATTGCTTATTTTGGTTCCAAATAGTGTTTTGCCTTCAATTCATTCACTAATAATTTTTTCATGATCTTCATAAATTGTTTTTGGTGCAAATTCAAGAGCATTAAAAATTACATTTGGGGTTTTATGATTAAATGAATCATAATTTTTTATTTTAATAAATTGATTTTTTTCTTTATCATAATAAGTTTTATTGGTAAATCCTTGGTTTTTTAATAATTCCATTTTAACTAAATCCAATCCGTTGTGTTTAGATTAAAAATCAATATTCAATACATATTTTGCATTTTCTTCAATAAAATCGTGTCTTGCTTCAACCTCTTCACCCATTAAGGTTGTAAACACTGAATCACATATTGCCATATCATTGATTTGTACTTGAAGCATCTTTCTTGTTTCTGGATTCATTGTTGTTTCTCACAACTGTTCTGCATCCATTTCTCCAAGACCTTTATAACGTTGAATTGAAATATTCTTATTATCTTCAATCTTGGCAAGGATTTCTTCTTTTTGTGCATCATTATAGGCATAATCAACTTTTTTTCCAGAAGAAATTTTATAAAGTGGTGGCATTGCAATATAAACAAACCCATATTCAATTAAAGGTTTCAAATAACGATAGAAGAATGTTAGTAAAAGTGTTGAAATATGAGCACCATCAACATCAGCATCAGTCATGATAATTATCTTGTGATATTTTAGTTTATTAATATTAAAATCATCACCAATTCCAGTTCCTAATGCATGAATAATTGTTTGAATTTCTTGATTTGATAAAAATTTCACTCTATCATTTTTTTCAGCATTGATTACTTTTCCTCTAAGTGGTAATATTGCTTGATTTGCACGGTTTCTGCCACCTTTAGCAGAACCACCAGCAGAATTACCCTCGACAATAAATAATTCTCTTATTTCAGCATTTTTTGAAGAGCAATCTGCTAGTTTCCCAGGCAAACCACTAAATTCCATACCATCTTTTTTTCTTGAAGCTTCTTTTGCGGCATTAGCTGCAAGTCTTGCTCTTTGTGATTGTAAACATTTGTTAATAATATTTTTAGCAACGACAGGATTTTCGAATAAATATCTTTCAAGTGATTCAGATAAAACCTTATTTGTTGCATAACGTGCGTTTGCTGAACCAAATTTAGTTTTTGTTTGTCCATCAAACACAGGATCACTATGTTTTATTGAAATAACAGCAACTAGTCCTTCTTTTGAATCTTCTTTACTAATTTTTTCATTTCCCTTAAATAGTTTATTATCTTCAGCATATTTATTAAAAATTCTTACAATCGCATCATAGAAACCATTTTCATGTGTTCCACCATCCGTTGTTTGGATATTATTTGCATAAGAAATAACTGTTGATTGATATGCCTCATTGTATTGCAATGCAACTTCAACCATAATGTCAACTTTTTTTGATTTCTTTTGTGAATCAGCTTGTTCATCTTTTGATTTTTCAGTGTCACTAAAGTTTCCTAAGGCATATATAACATCAGGATTTATTGTTTTTTTACCTTTATTTAATTCCTTGACATAATCAATAATTCCACCATCAAAACAAAAACTTTTTTTAATATCTTTAACTAAATCAATTAAATTAAATTTTAGACCCTTGTTTAAATATGCTACTTGTTTAACATGATCGCTAATTGTGCCAAAATCAAAATCAACTTTGTCCATTACAGTATAATCAGGTTGAAATTTAATTCTTGTTCCAGTTTCATTTAAACTAATTTCATCAATAACTTTTAAATCTTCAAGTGGTTTACCACCATGCTCATATTTTTGGTAATGCAATTTGCCATTTCTTTTAACCCAAACTTCAAAAGATTCACTCAAAGCATTAACAACTGAGGCACCAACACCATGTAATCCACCACTTACTTTATAATTGCTTGAATCAAATTTTCCACCTGCATGCAAGACTGTTAAAATTGTTTCTACAGCGGACTTATTTGTTGAGGGATGAATATCAACAGGCATACCTCTACCATTATCTTCAATCTCAATAAAATTATTGGGATGCAAGGTTATATTGATTTCTGTTGCAAATCCAGCCATTGCCTCATCAACTGAATTGTCAAGGATTTCTCAAATCAAATGATGAATACCTTTGTATCCTGTTGAACCAATGTACATTCCAGGTCTTACTCTAACAGGATCCAAACCTTCTAAGACTTGAATATCACTTGCAACATACTTCTTTTGATCTAGCATAAAACCTCCTTAAAAAACTGTAATTTATACAACAATGTCAATAAATTATATCAAATTAATCAACCTTTTTTTTGCTTATAAATAAGCAAAAGAAAAATCAAAGAAAAATAAAGAAAAATAAAAAGTCTAAGGATTGATTTTCCTTAAACTTTTATTGCTTATTTATTGAACATACTTGTCAAACTAGATGTGTCAATATCTTGTCTATCTTCCTCTGAAGCTCTAAATAAAGGTTGGTTATATGCATTTAGTTTAATTGCAATGATATTTGTTCAAAATTGATAGATTTCAGAATTGAAACTTCTTACAATTGAATTGTAATTTCTAATTGTTGCATAAATTTCATCTTCTTGAATAGCAATTTCTGTTTGAAATTGTAAAAATGAACGATTTGCTTTTAAATCTGGATATTGCTCAAATTGTAAATTAATTCCTGTTTTTATTTGGTTTAATTTTTCTGAAAATTTTGACAAATCACTTTCATTATCTAATTCAACTAATTGAGCACGTAATTTTGTCACTTCAGTCAATGTTTTACTTTCAAATTGAGCATAACCCTTAACAACATCTAATTGCTTAATTAAGGTTGCTCTTCTTTTTTTCTCTGCTGCTTGAATTAATGATGATGCTTCTTGAATTTTATTCATTTTTGCTAATAAATAATTTTTACGTGAAATCGTAGCGATAAAAAACAAACCTAATGTAATTATGTATAACAACACATACAAGAATTTTTCTCCCTTTGTTGCTGTTGGATGCTTAATTGAATTATCAACATTCGGTCTAAATTCTTGTTTTTCTTGTTGTTCTCTTGTATCAAATAACATTTTTTTAATCCTCCTTAACAATTATTTTGTTTTTTAAATAATTTTAATTTTTAGTTTTATTATAGTTGATTTGCTATAAAAGTTCAAATAATTTGTTTATTTTTGGCTTATTAATTTCTTCATTTATGAAAATAAATAATCCATCATTATCAACAAGAATTTTACAATCTTCAATGATTCGGTGATTTCTAAATTCATCAAAAATAGTTTCAAGTTCTTGTTTTTGCTCATAATCTTCCAAAAGAATTGAATTAATTTCCACATCTCATTTTGAATAATTAGAAGCATTAAACAGTATTTTTGCACCATTCTTTTTTGTCTTGTATTTTGATGAATAAAAAATATATTTATTTTCTGAGAAAAATTTAAATCTTTCAAATGGAACAGCAATCGTAATTCCTCTTGTAAAAACATGATCATATAGTTTAAGTTTTCAGTATGAAAACATACTTAAACTTATAATTGCTCTAACATCATTTTTTTCTTTATTAAATACATGCCCTTTTACAAACATCCCAATTTCTTTTTGTGGTTCATACGTTTTTAAAGAAAGAAATTGGCCTGATAACGCCTTATTTGCAATGTCATAAATACTCAAATCTGGTTCACTTTTTTCTTTGTGAAGAGAATAAACATAATTTGATAAATATTTTGCATTTGGATTATAAACTTCAGAAGCAATATTTGTATTCAAATATGCTTGTGTAATTTCTTTGAAAACTGGTCTTAATGCATTCACAATAATTGGTGCCATTAAGTAGTTATAAACACGATCAACAGAAACAACATCTGATAAATTTACTAAATGACCTAGTCAATTATAAACTGATGAATATGGAAGTAATCTATCACTATAATCTTTAGCAACATAAATATTTTGATTCTTCTTTCCAAATAAATAAGTTTCACCATTGAAATATTTACTATACTGAATAAAGTTTTCCTGTGTTTTAACTTTAAAATAGTCAATAAAGGCAATTTTATCATTATATTCAAAATTATAATGTTGGTAAAATTCATAATTTTCCAATAAAAATTCACCTTTTTTAATTTTTTTATCATATTCTTTTTTGCTTAAATTTTTTTCAATTTTATTAAAAGTTAAATCTGGTTTGTAATTAGTTGGAACACTAATTGCTTGTTTTCTTTCCATAAACGGTGTTGGTTCATGATGATATGCTACAACTACTTGCTGTTCGGGTCCATCTTTTGATGTAATTACAATTGTCCCTGTTGCACTAGTTGTAACTGTTTTTCAATATTCTTTTGTATATAAAACATCATAATAATATGAATCTCGAATTCTATATTTTTGGATTGAATTAAATCCAAAAAAGTTTTTATTTTCTTTGAATATCAATAAATCGTTTTTAGCAATTCCATTTACTTTTGTGATTTGCAATTCTTCTAGAACCTTATTTTTTCAATCTAACATTGAAAATTTGTTAAAAATAGTCAATAGTATATTGCTATTTTCAGCAATGTATTTATTCATTAATAATTTTCTTTCTGCTTCAAATACAATAAATTCTTTAATTATTTTTTTATTTTTTGAATAAAAACCTAAAAAGAATAATCCAATAATTAAGAAACAAAAAAAGATAATAAATCCATTGGCAACTCTTTTTTTAGTAATTCCCTTATTGATTTTTTCTTTTGCAATTTCATTTTTTAAATTATTGATTTTTTCAATATTTTTTTCAATTAATTGAATTTTTTCTTCATTACCATTAATAACATATTTCTCATAAACTTTTTTTAACCCGTTATTCATTTCATCTACTAATGGCTCATAAATAGTATGAACTTGATTATTAAATATTTTATTTCAATCTAAATTTCTAGATTGATTTTTTAACTCTGTTTTATCTCCCATTCTACTCCTTTTAAAGGGATAAATATATAGCTAAAAAAGGTCTTCTTTATCTTGGATTATTGCATATCTTTTATCTTTTTTATTTTCTTTGTTTTCTTTGCTTTCTGAATCAATATATTCATTATCAAAAAAGTCTTCTTTTTCAAATTCTTTCGTTTCAATTTCAATGTTTTGTGAATTATTTTTATTGATATTTTCAGTATTATTGTTTTGTTTGTGCTGATTAATAATTGATAAATCGATTTCTTGTGTTCTGAAATCTGGTTCATCAGGAATTATTTGAATATCTTCAATTGAAATTTTATCCTTTTCTTCAATATTTTTATTGATATTTAATAAATATATTTCATCTTCCAATTCATTTTTTTTATCATTAATAATGATATTTTTTTTGTCTTGCTCAAATAAATCTTGTTTTTCAAGATTCAAATTAATATTAGTCATTGTTTTTGGTTCAGTGTCTAAATTCTTTTTTCTCTTAATAAATATTTTTTTAAATAAATTATCACTAAGAAAAAATAAAGTAATTGACATTAAGAAAAAAATGATTGAAAGAATAAAAGATAAAATCATTCCCAATTTTATTCCGGGAAATGAAATTAGGACATAAATAAATGTAAAAATTATTCCTGGTGTTCATTTATTTGGTAATCAAGCATTATCTAAACCATAATCACTAAAATCAATATATCATTTTTCAAAAATTAAAGAAAATGCATTTTTTGCTGTGTAATTATCTGGTTTAAACTTAGCATAATAAATTGATGTCCCAAGAATCATTAATGCAATTAATAAGATTCCAAATCTTCATAAACTAAAATGAAAAACACCTGCTGAATAAGTGTTTTTCATTTTGAAAATATTTTTTAAGCCTAACAATATTACATAAACAAAAATAGCAATTGAAAACATGCCAAAAAATAAGCCAAATGTATAAGTATGAATTGAAGTCAAACCCTTAATATTTAAAAAAGAAATAATCATAAAAAATACCATGATAAAACTTATTATGGTTCATATGAATATCTTGTCCTTTAAAAAAAAGTATGACTTTTTTTGTCTTATTTTTTTTTGTTTTCCTTTATTTGATTGTATGCTTAAATTATTGCTTGTCATATTTTAAATTTTATTACTTTTTTTAAATTTCATATAGTGTTATGACAATAATTGGTTCTTTATTCAATGTTTTAAATATTTTTCTTTTAACACTTTTTCTTAATCGCTCTTGAATATCTTTTAAATCTGTTTCTTCAACACTCTTATTTTCAAATTCTTTTGAAAATAAAGTATTAACGATATTTGTCACGATTTCTTTATTATCTTTGGAAATAATCCCGTATGATGTAATTTGAAGTTGACCAATTGGTTGTTTAGTTTTGAAATCAACTAAACAACTTAAAGCAATCACTCCATCACGTGCTAAATTTTTTCTTTCATTGAAAACTTCTTGTGAAACATCACCAATACCAAACCCATCAATGATAACATCACCAATGCTTTTTATTCCTTGTTTTTGTGAAACTAATTCATTGTTCACAAATTCAGCAACTTTACCATTTTGTAAAACAATGCAATTACTTAAATTCATTCCCGCAACCTTAGCTAAATGTGTTGCAACAACCAAATAACGATATAATCCTTGAATCGGAATAAAATATTTTGGTTTCAAAAACTTAATTACATTATAAATATCTTCCTTTGCTGGACTACATGGATAAAATTGAACTGAATTTAGTTCAATTAAATTTGGTGTTTTCCGCGATATTTCATCCAATGTTAAAGCATAATTAACTTCCAATCCATTGACAGGTGGTGCAACAAAGATTACTGCATCATTTGATTTCAATTTCAAATAAACATCATTATCGGAAACGATGCGAATAAAACGCGCATAAAGTCTTTCAACAGCTCCTGTAACTAAAATAACAGCATTAGGAACTTCATTTGCAACACGATAATCAATAAATTCAGGAAATTCAAGGTTTGGATTAATTTTTGAAACTAAATTAATTAATTGTGAATAATTTCTTCCATATGTAACAACAGGGCGTTTATATTTGCAAGCAAGAATTAAAATTTCATGTGCTGTGATCATATCTTCATCATATAAACCAAAAATAATTCTTTTATCATTTGAGGTTTCTTTAAATTTATATTCAATTTTTTTAGAAATTCAAAGATGGTCAATGCTTCTTCCAGGATAATTTGAGTGTGATGCATCCATTATCAATAATTGCAAATCCTTGCCATTATCGATAATTCTTTTAATTTCTAGCATGTCAGTTTTACCGTATGTTCCTAAATTCCCATCAACAAAGTTTGACATAAAAAGAATATTTCCTTCACTATATTCAAAATTAAAACCAATTTGACCAGGTAACCCTCCTGCTAAATCAAAAGGAGTAACAACTACATCATTAAACTTGATTGGATCATTTATACTTTTAATTTCAAACTTAGTGTGATCAATGTTGTATTTTGTAATTCTTTCTAACAAAACAATTCGATTAAATGAACTTGTAAAAATTTTTAACCCAGGGATTTTCATCAATAACCATGGAATTGCTGAAAATGACGCATTTTTAACATCAGTAATAAAAACTCCAACAATATCTTTTGCTCTTTTTTCTAAATATTCATAATTACAAATTAATGTGTCAATACCATTATGTAAATTAATTGGTATTTTTGTACCAGCATTAATAATGAATAATTTACCTTGAATATCTAAAACATAAGAGTTCTTACCATTCTCATCCAATCCACCCAAAGCAAAAAAGTTAAATTTGTTCATTTTTCTCCTTTTTATTGTTCAATAACATTATGTTAAATTTCAAGAATTTAATCAATAAAAAACATTGAGATATGTATATTTTAGCAACTTTTTGACTTCTTTAAAATAAAATAAAAATAAAATGAACACAAAGTTCAATTTTATTCAATTAGAAAGCCTAATTTTATTGAATTTCAAACGTTGCAGATGTGAATGTATGATCACTTAAAACTGTACCTTTTCTAATATCAGATATTTTTTTTATTTCGACTTTGTGTTTTTTAAATAAAGTCTTTATTTTTTGGTCATTAATAATTTTATATATATCAAATATCTCTTTTGTAACTAGTTTTCAATTAGTTTTATAAAACATCTTGTCATATGGTTCAGATCAAGTATCATTTTTGCCTAGTGAGGTTTTATTATTTTCACTATCTTCAAATACTGATTTGTAATCTTTATCATTTCCATTTGTCAGTCAATCAAAAGCTATATTTTGCTTACCTAAGCCTATATTAGTATCTCCACCAAAAAATATATTTCCTTCTTTATTTCCTATTTTGTCAAAATGCTCTAATACATTAAATAGTTGCTTTGCTTCTCTATATTCAAAAATACCAATACCATTCATTTTTTTTTCTCCAAGTTTTCTATTAGTTCTAGAAACTCCAGGAGAATCAAAATGTGCAAAAACAACAGTCATTTTTTTGTCTGGTTTTTCTTTAAATTTAAATTTAACTCCATATGGTGGTCTAGCATATTCCGCATTATTTCCTAAAAAATCATTAAATTTATCAGTATAACTATAACCAACCTCATTTGTACTAAATTTTTCTAGGTCAAATCTATTTTTATTATAAATAATTGCTACATGCTCAGAGTTATCTCTAGAATTTCCATTTTTTTTCTTAAACATTGAACCGTTTAATTTTTTTGAAGCAATATATGAATACATGTTCGAATTAGATAATTCATTCATTTTATTAACTATTTTTTCTACGCCATTTGCATTTAAAACTTCTGTTAATCCTAATATATCAAATTTTGCTTCATTAGCAAGTAATGCTATTCTTGTAGTTTTATCATTTTGATTTCTATTACCAGTAAAATTTGTGATATTTCAATGCCCTCATTTAAATGTATTGGAATGATCAATATTTTCTCTATTTTTTTGTTTTTTAACTTCTGAGCCAGATTGTTGTTCATTGTTATCATTTCTAGATTCAACGCAACTAGCTGACATTATTGGTAGTGTAAATAAAATAGGTGTTAGTGATAGAAAAATTTTTTTTGTCAACTTGATCATAAATAAGTAATACTCCTTGGTTTTTAGCAATGTTTTTTCAATATTTATTCAATCATTTAAAATTTATATTTTCAATAAATTTCAATGTTTTTTTTCTTTTAATTTCTTTATTTTTCTTTGTTATATCCTAAATCTGCCAATATATTTTGAATTTCAATAGCCTTATCAAATTCCATTCTTTTAGCAGCTTCTTTCATTTCCTTAACTAATTCATTAATATAACTTTTGTTAATTGATGTTTTTAAATCTTTTTTGAATTTGACATTCAATGCCATATCAATGTTTTTTGTTGGAATTGGTTTGATAATCGTTTTCGGGACAATATTATTGTCCCTGTTGTATTTCATTTGAATTTCTCTTTTTAGTTTATTATCATTTATTGCATCTTCCATTGATTTAGAGATCTTATCTGCAAAAAATATGACTTGTCCATGATCGTTTCTTGCAGCACGACCAACAATTTGAATTAATGATCTTTTATCTCTACCTAATCCACTTACATCAGCATCCAAAACTAAAATTAAGCTAACTTCTGGTAAATCAATCCCTTCCCTTAACAAATTGATACCGATAACAACATCATACTTACCCATTCTTAGTCCAGTTAGAATTGCATTTCTTTCAAAAACTTCAAATTCCTCATGAATATATGCTGATTTAATTTTATGTTCTTTTAAATATTTTGTTAGTTCTTCAGCATTTTGTTTTGTATGGGTTAAAATTAATGATCTTTCATTATTGGCAATTTGATTTTTTAATAAGTCATGAATCTTTTGGATTTGACCTTGTTTAGGCATAATTTTAATAACTGGATCTAGCAATCCTGTTGGTCTAATAAATTGTGTGATGACCTCACCATCAGCCAAAGCAATTTCTTCGTCTCCTGGTGTTGCTGAAAGATAAATTCTTGGAAGATTTATTGCTTTATATTCATCATATTTCAAAGGACGATTATCTAATGCAGAGGGTAATCTTCAACCATAATCAACTAATTTTTCTTTTCTTGACCTATCTCCCTCATACATTCCCTTGATTTGAGGAAGCATCAAGTGACTTTCATCAATATATAAAATTGTATCTTTATGTAAATAGTCAAATAGTGTATATGGTTTTTGCCCGACTTCTCTTCCATCAATATATCGGGCATAATTTTCCATTCCACTTGTATATCCAAATTCTTTAATTGAATCTATATCAGCAAAAACTCTGCTTTCAATTCTTTGTGCTTCAACTAATTTATTATTATTTTTGAAAAACTCGATTCGTTCTTTCAATTCTTCTTCAATATCCTCACAAATACGTTCAACATAATTTTGATTAATTAAAAAACTTGTACAAGGATAAATTACAATTTCATCAATGCTTTCAATGACTTCCTTTGTAATTGGATCAATAAATTTAACTGCACTTATTTCATCATCAAATAACTCAATTCGAATTAAGTAATCAAATTTATATCCAGGTGAAATTGTGATTGTATCTCCAACACTTTTAAATTCACCTTGTTCAATTTCAGGAAAGTATCCTTTATTGTTATAATGCATTTTTGTTAAAGAACTTCGAATCTCTTTCTTTGTTATTTTTTTTCCAACCTCAATCTTTAAAAAATGCTTTTTATATTCTTCAGGATTGAATGCACCATAGATTGAAGCAACAGAAGCAACAACAATTGTATCGTGTCTAGAAATCAATGAATTCAATGTCGAGATACGCATTGCTTCAATCTCTTTATTGGTAATTGAAGATTTTTCAATGTATAAATCTTCGGCTGGTTTATAAGCTTCAGGACGATAATAATCAAAGTATGAAATGAAATATTCCACCTTGTTATGTGGAAATAATTCTTTAAGTTCTTGATATATTTGACTAGCTAAAGTTTTATTATGACTAATTACTAAAGCAGGTCGATTTGTTTCATTAATAACATTAGCTAAGGTAAAAGTTTTCCCTGAACCAGTTACCCCAAGAAGTACTTGATGTTTTTTATTATTATTAATTCCATCAACCAATTCCTTTATTGCTTTTGGTTGATCTCCAGATGGAACAAAATTAGTTACCATTTTAAACTTATTCATATCAATATTATAGAATATGAAAACACATTTAAATTGAAAAATTATTCCATTGATCTAGAAATAATTTCTTCAATTATTTGTTAATGATAAAAAAATAAATTATTTTAAAGTTGAATTTCAAAATCCCAATAAATAAGTAATCTAAATAAATAATATTGTAATTTTTTATTAAAATAAATATAGATATTAACTTTCACAAGATATTAAGATTGAATCTAAAGGAGAAGTATTTTATGCAGACTGAGCAAATAAAAATATCATATAATGACAACAAATTAAGATTATTACCTAATAATCCAAGATATACATTAGCTTCAAAAATTGACATACTAAACATTGAATTTGAAAAATATGAAAAAAGTGAAATTATTGAAACATTGTTGAAACATGAGGGAGATTGAGAAAATCTTTATGAATTGATTGAACAATTAGAATTGGGATATAATTCCGCACTAGATCAAATTTTTCTAATTACTGGAAAAGATGATTTCTATTATGTAATTGAGGGAAATCGAAGAATTATGGTCATGAACCTTATAAATGACTTTGAAAAATATAAAGACGTTTTATCAAAATTCAAAAATACTAAAAATTTTAAAAAGGTTTTTGAAAAACTAGAAAAAAATCAAGGAACTGGTAAATTTGATGAATTGGATGTTGTTTTATTAAAAACTTTAGAAAATAATGATGAAAATGAAATATGAAAAATAATTTATGCAAGACATGCGGGAGAAAACAAGGGAAAAAGAAATTGACCAAGATTAAAATATCTTTATGATTTAAGAGATGCATTTTTATATGACAAGAAAACAAAAGAAATAAATGAAAAATATGAAAATATTTCATCTAGATTTAACAAACCAATCTCATCAATAAAAAATGATGTCAAATCTTCTTTATGAATAACAGATTTAATTGATACCTACAATCAAAATAAGAATGATGATGAAAAAGTAATTGAAACAGAAAATAACGATTACACTTCTGCACTAGAATTATCTCGGTCAAATATTAGAATTGATTATAAATATGAGACAAAAAATTTAAATGATCTATTTGATATAGAAATTGATATCAATAATTGAAAAGTTGAAATAAAAGGAATTGAAAAACAAGAACTTTATGATTTCTTAGTATCTTCTGCAAAAAATAAAAAATTTACTACTCGTGGTTGAAATGAAGAAATTGAATATCTCTTGTATGAATTTTTTAATAAATATTTAGATGATAATTATGAAAATAATTCAACAACAATTATGGGAGAAATAAAACGTGCCGAAGAAATCGATGAGAATAAACTAACTAAAATGCAAAAAGAATACATAAAATATCGTGATAACATTTCTAAACTAAAAAATATACAAAAAGAATTAAATGAAATTAAAGATGAAGAAATAGATGATGCAATTAAAATTGGCCTTAAAAAAATGTGAGAAAATAATTCTGGACCTTTAATAAATTTAAATAAAAAAACACCTAAAATTATCCTTTTTTGATTTCTTCAATATTGATTAGATCCACTCTTGAACTGCTTTGCTTTTTTGCAGTATCACAATCAGAAAAATTACTGGATAAAATTATTCAAAAATGGAATAATCTTGATCCAGAAAAGAAAGAAGAATGAAAAAAGACATCCTGATTGTTTGAAAAATTATTTAAATCTAACAAAAAAGAATTTATAAAAGAATCTATTTATAATAAGCAAAAAACAGATGGAGTATTTGCATTTGTAAAAAAATTATTGTCAGAAAATTACATCGATATTGAAGACATTTTAGAATCTATAACTAAAGGCAAAAAAGATCAAAAATCTGAAAAAATTGAAATTTATGCTTCATATATTTCGGGAATGATTAAAGGTCAAAACCTAAAAATTCCAAACAAAATAATCCATACTTATCATTATTTAAATGATAGTGATAATTTTGATAGTGCCTTTCAATCCCTAAATATGCAATTTGAAATTTTAAATTCAATATTGGAAAATTGACTCTTAATTAAAAAAAATAGAAAATAAATTTATAGTTAGTAATTTGATATTTTTTAATATATTTTTTAAAAAGCTATAATTTTTATATAACCAATAAGTAAAGGGGCATAGAAATAATGGCTTTAATTAAAGAATTCAAGATTAATAATGAAACAAACTCTATTTTTTTAAATGATAAATTTATTGAAAATAGTTGAAAACAAAGAAGCATAATGTGAGGTGATCCATTGCATAAAACATGTGCTTACAACGCAATGTTTCCAATTCGAGTTGCTGATTTCTTTATTAAAAAATATACAAATAAAAAAGATATTGTATTAGATCCATTCTCAGGAAGAGGGACAACATTACTACAAGCTAGAATTCTAAATCGAATAAGCTATGCAAGCGATCTAAATCCGTTATCATATGTTTTAAGCAAATCAAAAGAAAAAAATCTTGATCTTGAAAAAATAATCAATCGAGTAAATGAATTGAAAAAAAAATATTACTTAGTCAACGACAAAGAAAAATATCTAAAAAAAATAAATAATTTGGAAACAATGCAAATTTATTATTCAGATTATAATTTGAAACAAATCTCTTTTTTAAAAGAAAAAATAGGAAAAAAATGAAAAAAAAATAGTGATATTGATAATTTTATATTAGCAATATCACTAGGTCTAATGCATGGTCCGGCAAAAAAAAATGGTGATTCGTCATATTTTTCATTATCAATGTCAAATAATCTTTCAATGTCTCCAAATTATGTCAAAAAATATGCATTAAAAAATAATTTAGTTAAACCTGAAAATGATATTTTTGATTTAATTTCAACAAAAATAAAAAAAATTTATCAAAAAAGAACAAAAGAATTAAATAATACTAAATTTGATGGATACTTTAAAATATCAAATGCGCTTAATATTTCTAAAACATGAAATGACATTACACCAAAGTTAATTTTTACTTCGCCTCCTTATTTAAATATCATCAATTATACAAAACAAAATTGGATCAAAATGTGAATGCTTGGCTATGAAACTGAATTAGATAATAAAAAAATTGGTCTTGATGATTTTCATAACATAAATAACTACTTAAATAATTTTCTAATCAAATTTATGAAAGAATGTCACCAAATTATGAATGATAAATCAAAATTAATTATGGTAATTGGTGATGTTAATCGTAATAATAAAGTGTTTTCAATATATGACCATATTTCTTTAATTGAAAAAGAGACTAATCTAATTTTAAAAGAAATATATATTGATGAAATTAATCAAAATTCAAAAGCAACAAATTCTTTTGGTTCTAAAGCAGGAAAAGCAACTCAAGTTGAAAAAATTTATGTTTTTAAAAAAAATAAATATTTGTATAAAAAATAATTTAATTACTTATTATAACTGGGAGAAATGAAATGATGAGATTTGCGGTCGCAATTACTGGTGCTAATTCAGGAATTGGTTTAGCATGCACAAAACTTTTTTTAGAAAAAAATTATTCAGTTTTAGCAATTGATAAAGAAATTGAAAATCTTAAAAAGATTGAATCAAAAAATCTTTTAATATCAAAAACGAATGTAAAAGATTTCAATGCAATCAAAAAAGCAATTGAAAATGCACATAAAAAAATCGGTGAAATTGATTTAATGATTAACAACGCCGGAGTGATGTATTTAGAAAAATATCACAAGCAAAATCAAGATGAAAAATATGACATGCTAGATACAAATATTAAAGGTGTCCTAAATGGAATGGATGCAATTTTACCTAGCATGTTAGAAAGAAATCATGGAACAATAATTAATATTTCTAGTGTCGCTGGAAGATACACTTATAAAAATCATGCAGTTTATAATTCCACCAAGTTTGCAGTCAATGCTGCAACCGAGCAAATAAGAAGAGAATTAGCTCATACAAATATTAGATTCAGTCTAATCGAACCAGCAATTGTAAACACCAATTTATTAGAAAATACTAAAAACAAAGAAATATATAATGAATATAAAAAATGAAGAGATGAAATCAATGGCGGACTTAGTCCTGAACAAATTGCAGAAACAGCTTTTTATGTTTATTCATTGCCACAAGAAATAAACATTAAAGAAATTATGCTATCTCATACAAATGAAACTGATGTTTAAACTAGTTAAAAAATCTTTCATTTTATTAAATAAATAAAATCAAAATTAATAAAGTTTTTACAAATTTAATTACATCTTAAGTCTATTCTTAATTTTCTAAGATAAATTATGTTAAAATAAACAAATTATGAAATCTACAAAAAAAATCTTGTTAACATTAAGTGCAATAATGCCAACAGCAGTCGCAGTTGCTGTTGTTTCTTGTGGTAAGGGCGAAAAACAAAATGAATTTGCAAAAAATTTTGTTTTAGGAAATACTGGAACTGAAAACTATAATAAGAAAACCAAAACCCTAGATTTAAGTAAAAAAGATATAAAAATTATTCCGCAAGGATCATTTTCAGCGATAGCATTATTAAATTTATTCCAAAAAACAGTTGCCGCTGCTAATCCAAGTCCTGAATGACGAGCTCCGGATGGGATTTTTGATTTAACTACTAAAACAATAAATATTGAAAAAATTGTTTTGCCAGAGAATCTTGAAGTGATTGAAAATGGTGCATTTGAAGGCCTTGGTTTAAAAGAAATTCAATTTAGCAAACACACAAATAAATTAACAAAAATTTTTAAGAATGCTTTTGCTAATAATCGTCTAACAAAAATTGATTTACCACAATCAATCTTAGAAATTGATAAGAATGCATTTTATAATAATCAAATATCAGAAATAAATTTAAAAGATTTAACTAATATCAAAAAATTAAGTGCCGGTGTGCTGGCAAAAAATGAATTAAAGTCAATTGATCTTACAAATATTGTTACAATTGAAGAATCTGCATTAGCAATGAATAAATTTGAAAAATTAGAATTACACAATAATTTAAAAAAGAATTTTGTTTCAGAAAAACTATTTTATTTTAGTGGTAACAATAAGGACAATAAATATCAAACTGTAGAACTTGAAGTTAAAGACCAAGAATTAAAAAATTTCTTAGAAGAAAAATTAAGAGATGATTCAAGTCTAAATTACAAAATTAAATAATTAAAGCAAAAAACTTAGGTATTGATATTAATCAAGGAAATGCTTAAGTTTTATTTTTATTTTATTCTTCTTAAAGCAAATAAAATTAAATTTTGTTCACATTTTAAGCATATTTTAAAAAAAAAAAAAAAAGATGCTACTATTTTATTTAAATTAGTAATAAAAATCATTTGGGAGAAAAAAATGAAAAAATCTTGAAGAATATTATCTGCTATATCAATAATATCAATTCCATTTCCTATAGTTGCTGCTTCATGTGAAAAAAAGAATAATATTCAAAAAACAATAAAATTTGATGAAAATAATCAGCAAGAAAATAAAGAAAAAGAAGATGAACAAAAAAATCAAAATCAACAAGACAATCAAAGTAACAAAATAGGAAATAAATCAAATTTAGAAACAAATAAAGAAGATTTACAAGCTAAAGAAAAACAAGAAAATCTAGAAAAAATAAAAAAGATCCAATCTTTATGAGAAATGCATAAAGATGAATTTGGAACATTTCATACTCATAAAGATGTACTAGATCAAATTAATGTTTATGCAAATGAAGAAAAAATATCAACTCTAGAGCTTGCCAATGATGCAAAAATTAACTCATTCTTAGAAGAAGATGAAAATGGTGGAAAAAATAATATTGAATTTAAAATAGGTGAAAATAAATTTAATCTTAAATTGGGTAGTGTTTTTAAAGATAAAGTTGTTACAAAATATTATTTAGAAAATAATCCAAACAAAATAATAATTAGTAAAGATGGAAAATTTGAAGAACCAAAAAACTCGAATGAAAATATTGTTATTACTCAAATAGGATATATGAAATCTAAAGATAAAATTTTAATTTCAAAATTCCCTAAAAAAACTACATTAGTACCAAAACATTTACCCTTAAAAATAGAATCTTTAACTTATGCTTTTTCAAAATTAGAAGTTAAAGAAGTAAAAAATATTGAACATTGAAATACTAAAAACATAACAGATATTAATCATATTTTCTCTGATTCACCTTTTTTTAACCAAGATATATCTAATTGAGATACAAAGAATATTAAAAATATGTCTGGAGCATTTTTTGGAGCTACTTCATTTAATCAACCATTAAATTCTTGAGATGTTTCAAATGTAACTCTAATGTCTGACATGTTTTCGGGAGCTACTAAATTTAATCAAGATCTTTCAAATTGAAAAACAAATAATGTTGTAGATATGGAATCCATGTTTCAAGAAGCTAAAGCATTTAATGGTGACATAGCCAATTGAAATGTTGAAAAAGTTAAAAGAATGGGACAAATGTTTACCGATGCAACTTCATTCAATAAAAATATTGGTAATTGAAGAGTAATGAAAGATGTTGCTGTATTTGCAATGTTTAAGGGAGCAGAAAAATTTAATTTAAGTTATATTAGTAATTGAAATACTAAAAATAAAAATTTTACTTAATATTATTACAAAGAAACTTAAAATAAAAACATAAAAAAGTACCCACTAAATAATAAGGTGCTTTTTTTTATTATAGCTTGAAAACAAGCGATCTTAATATTCATGCATTGTGATATTTAGACTATCAACAACAATAAATTTATCACCTTTTTTAGCTCCATAAGCATCCAAAATTTGGCGTCCAGCATCATGATTGTATTTAATTAAACCTCTTACTGCTTCTGAATGTTTTTCACAAAATATTCCTGCTGTGATGCCATAACTTCAAACTAATTTATCATCACTAACTACACCAATAATATAAGCATTTGGACGATATTTAGCAATTTCTTTTAATAATTTACCACTATGACTTAAAACAATTGCATACTTGTATTCACCAGACTGTAGAATCGATGCAACTTCATAAGAAATTAACATTCTTGAACTTTGATCATTCGCAACTTTTTCAATTTGTTTTTCATAAAATAGTTCTGTAAAATACTCTTTTTCTGCTCTTTTAACAATATTTGACATCACCTTCACAGCTTCAACAGGATACTTCCCACTTGCTGATTCACCAGACAACATTGTTGCATCAGCACCCAGTTCAACTGCATAATAAACATCAGTTACTTCAGCTCTTGTTGGAATTGGAGAGTTTTCCATTGAATCAAGCATCTGTGTTGCAACAATTACTTCTTTGCCTTGCATTCTTGCTAGACGAATAATTCTTTTTTGATAGTATGGAACATCATAATAAGGAATTTCTAGACCTAAATCACCTCTGGCAATCATAATTCCATCTGAAGCACGAATAATTTCTTCAATGTTTTTAATTGCTGTTTGTGATTCAATTTTTGAGATTATTTGAATATGTTTACCATTGTTTTCATCCAAAATTTTGCGAATTTCTTGGACATTTTTGGCATTGCTAACAAATGATGCAGCAATATAATCAACCTTATATTGTGCTCCTCAAATAATGTCATCAATATCTTTTTTACTTAAGAAAGAAAGCGAAAAATCAACACCTGGAATATTAATTCTTTTATTTGTTTTTAGTTTATGGGCATTAACTGTTTCAACAATAACTTCATTTTCTTTAATTTCTTTAACAATTGTTACCAATTTTCCATCATCTAATAAAACTTTATTACCTTCTTTAAGATCTAAATCCATTCGGTATGAAACACTAATTGTGTTTTCATCACCAATTAAATTTTCATATGCATCCTGATTTGTTTTAATTACTAATTTATGTTTGGCAGGAATTAAACATCCACCATCCTTAATTTTTCCAACCCGAATTTCAGGTCCTTTTGTATCTAACATTAAAGAAATTGGACGATCAATTTCACTTGAAATCTTTCTTGCTAAATCAAATTTATGTTTATGATCTTCCCCATTTCCATGTGAAAAATTTGCCCGGATTGTTGTTACTCCTGCTTCAATTAATTGTCGCATTGTTTCATAGTTATCACTTGCTGGACCAATTGTTGCGACAATTTTTGTTCTTTGTTCATTAAATTTCATATTCTTACCTTTCAAAAAGTATGTTTATTTTATACAAAAATTTTACAACTAAATTTAGCTGCAATTTTTTTATTAATAAAAAAGATGCACCAAAGTTTCATTATTAAAAATCTTATTTTTAATTTAACTATAATTTTTAAATATAGAACAAATTGAATTTGATTGGAGATTAAAATGATTAAGGGTTTTGATAATGATAAGTATATAAATTTACAATCTGAAGCAATTAAAAAAAGAATTAGTAAATTTGGCAATAAACTTTATATGGAATTTGGCGGAAAGTTATTCAATGACTTGCATGCAACACGCGTTTTACCTGGATTTGAGCATGATGCTAAATTAAAAATGCTTTTAAAACTTAAAAATGATTTGGAAATGATTGTTGTAATTAATGCACTTGATATTAAGAATAAAAAAATTCGTGCTGATATTAATTTAACATATGAAGAAGAAGTATTTCGCTTAATTGATAAATTTAAAAAATACCAACTTGAAATAAATAGTGTAATTATTACCCAATATGAAAACAATCAAGCAACTAAATCGTTTATTAATAAATTAGCAAAAAAGCAAATAAAAGTTATTAAGCAATATAAAATTAAAAATTACCCACATGATGTTGATTTAATTGTTTCAGAAAATGGTTTTGGAAAAAATGAATATGCCAAAACAACCAAAAATTTAATTGTTATCACTGCTCCTGGTCCGGGATCGGGGAAACTAAGTGCAATATTGTCACAACTTTATCATGATCATCAAAGAAAAATTAAATCTTCTTACACCAAATTTGAAACATTTCCAATTTGAAATTTGGATGTTAAACATCCAGTCAATTTAGCTTATGAAGCAGCAACGATTGATTTAAATGATCTGAATATGATTGATTTTTTCCATCAAAAAGCTTATGGTATTAAGGCAACAAATTATAATCGTGATTTGGAAGCATTTCCAATTTTAAATAAACTACTAGAAACAATTTATAAAAAATCATTTTATCAATCTCCAACTGATATGGGTGTTAATATGGCAGGATTTTGTATCATTGATGACAATGTTGTTAGTGATGCTTCAAAAAAAGAAATTATTCGACGTTATTATCATACAAATATCAATTATCAACAAGATAAAAGTCCAAAAATTCATGTAAAAAGATTACTTAAAATTATTAAAGACAATAAGATTGATATTAACCTAATTAAATCAATTAAAATTGCCAATGACTTTAGTTTAAAAAATAATCGCATTTGCTCAGCGATTGAAATAAATGAGAATAATGTCATCATTGGTAAGGAATCAAATTTACTTAATTCAAATAGTGCAGTAATTCTAAATGCCTTAAAATACTTTGCCAAAATTGACAAGAATATTGATGTTTTAGAACCTAAAGTTATTGCTCTAGTTCAAAATCTTAAAAATTCACTTCATTATAATGATTTATCCCTTGATTTAAAAGAAACACTATTTGCTTTATCAGTTAGTGCCAATAATTCAGAAGTGGCTAAAAAAGCTTTCAATCAAATTAAAAAACTTTCTGGTTTATTTTTACATCGCACAGCAATTTCAAGCGATTCAGATCATGAAACACTAAAAAATATGGAAATTCGGTTAACTGAAGAAATTATTATTTAATAACAAAAAACCTAGAAAAGACTAAGAAATTAACAATTTCTTTTTCTTAATTTCATAGGTTTTTTATTTATTTTAAAAAAGTGTCCAGTAACTGTACAAAATTCTGTACAGTAAGTGTACAAAATTCTGTACAATAGTATATAATATATACACAAGTAAGGAATAAAAATATGAATAAATACTTTGATAAAGAATATAGACCACGCATTATTGATAAATTGATAAAAAAATATTTAAAAGTTGCTGGTGCAATATGCATTGAAGGTCCAAAATGATCAGGAAAAACATGAACTTCAATCCATAATTCAAAAAGCTTCTTTTTTGTAGATGATCCTAAAAACAATTTTTCAAATCGAAAATTAGCAGAAAATAATCTTGAATTTGTTCTCAAAGGTGAGAATCCTAGAATGATTGATGAATGGCAAGAAGTTCAAAGCATTTGAGATGCAACTAGATTTGAAATTGATAAAAGAAATAAAAAAGGATTATTCATTTTAACTGGTTCATCCGCACCTTCAAATAAGGGGGTCATGCATAGTGGTTCTGGGAGAATTATTACTTTACGCATGAATACAATGTCACTATATGAATCAAATGATTCAAGTGGTAGCATTTCATTAAAAGAATTATGCAATGGGAATCTAACAACTCAAAATGTTGATGAAATTTCAATTGAAAAATTGGCATATTTAATTATACGGGGTGGTTGACCTGGTAATCTTGATACCAATGAAAATGATTGTAATTTAATGCCGAAATCGTATGTCGATACAATCTTGAATAATACTCTGCACTCATATCAACAACTAAATTTCAATACTCAAAAAATGAAATTAATTCTTAAATCCTTGGCAAGAAATGAATCAACTTGTGCATCAGAAGTATCAATACTAAATGATGTTAAAGAAAATGATAATGAATCAATTTCACGAACTACATTAAGAAATTATTTAGATTTAATTAATCAGAATTTTTTAACAAATAATCAAGAACCATACTCACCAAATTTTCGATCTTCATTAAGAGTTAAACAATTTGAAAAAAGACGTTTTAGTGACCCAGCAATGGCTGCTGCCTTATTAGAATTAACTCCCAAAAAATTACTTAGTGATTTTAATTTATTTGGTTTACTATTTGAATCCTTAGTTATTAGAGATTTAAAAATATATGCTCAAGCAATGAATGCTAAAGTCTTTCATTATCAAGATTATGCAAATAATGAACTAGATGCGATTATTGAATTAGAAGATGGAAATTGATGTGCATTTGAAATTAAATTAGGTTCAAGTCGTATTGAAGAAGCAGCAAACAATTTGAATAAAGTTACCAATAAAATGGTGCAAAGTGGTGCAAGCATGCCAAAAATAAAATGCATTATTTGTGGGTTTGGCAATGTTGCCTATCAAAGAGAAGATGGAATTTTTGTTATTCCAATAAATGCATTAAAAGATTAAAATAATTTGATAAAATAATTAATTTCAACATCTATCTTCATCAATGAAAAGTATTATAGTAATATAATAATTATTGTATGGAGAAAAAAATGAAATTTAAACGTATATTTTTTATTGTAACAGATGGGTTAGGAATTGGTCCTGAACCAAGACAAGAAGAATTTGGTGATAAAGGAGCAAATAGTTTATTGCATGCTTCAGAAGCACTTCCGCTTGAAATTCCCACCTGAAAATCTTTAGGAATTACTGAAGTTGCAAAGATTTCAGGGCATAATCAAAAAATCAAAAATCCACTTGCATATGTTGGAAAAATCCATGAGATGTCAAATGGAAAAGATACTTTAACTGGACATTGAGAAATGATGGGTATTTATACCAAAACCCCAAATCCACAATTTACAAAAAATGGTTTCCCAGATGATTTAGTTAAGGAATTATCAAAAGCATGAGATGGAAGAAAAATTATTGGTAATAGAAACGCTTCGGGAACTGTTATTCTTGAAGAATTAGGACACCAACATATGGAAAAAGGTGACATGATCATTTATACATCACCTGATTCAACTTTACAAATCATTGGTGATGAGAAAACTCTTGGTGTCGAAAAACTAAATGCATATGCCAAAAAAGCAAGAGAAATTTGTTCATCAAAACCTGAGTGAAATGTTGCAAGAGTTATCTCAAGACCTTTTGTTTATGAAAATGGTAAATTCATAAGAACATTTAACCGTCATGATTTTGCAAATAAACCAACTGGACATATTATCATGGAAGATTTACAAAAAGCTGGCGTTGAAGTTATTGCAGTTGGAAAAATTAATGACATCTTCACAGGTGTTGGTATTGATAAAAATTATGGTCCTGCTTCAGATGATGAAAATATGGATATTGCAATTGACATTGCCGCATCAAACTCAGAGAACAAATTTATTTTTATTAACTTAGTGCAATTTGATAGTCACTATGGTCATCGTGAAGATCCAGTTGGATATAGTCAAAATGTTTCAAAATTAGATATCAAATTAACAAAATTGATTAATGCAATGAAAGAAGATGACCTATTAATAATGACATCAGACCATGGAAATGATCCGACCTATGGATCAGATCATACAAGAGAAGCATTGCCTTTAACAATTTACTCAAAATTATTCAAAAAACCAAAAGTTTTAGGCACACTAAAAGGATTAGGAACAGCTGGTAATATTGTTGCTAGAAACTTTGGAGTTCCTTGTGTTGCAACTGGTGAAGATATCTTTGATGATTTAGTTTAAAATAAAATAATAATTAAAATCTACAGGTCAGTTTTGACCTGTTTTATTTTTAATTTAAAAATAAAAAACGCTATACAATTTATATAGTTATGAAGAAATTGGAGAAAATTACAACACAGGAAGAAAATTTTGCTAAGTGATATACAGATGTCATCCAAAATGGTGATCTAATGGCTTATGGTTCTTCAAAAGGTTCAATTATTTTTAAACCACTTTCATTTGGAATATGGGATAATATTCGGCTTATTTTGGATAGAAAATTTAAAGAAGTCGGTGTAAAAAATGTTAATTTACCTCTATTAATTCCAGAAAGTCTTTTAAACAAAGAAAAAAACCATATTGAAGGTTTCAATCCTGAATTAGCGACTGTAACTGAAGTTGGTGGAAAAAAATTAACTGAAAAATTTTACATTCGGCCAACAAGTGAAGTTTTATTTGGGGACTTTTTTAAAAATGAGGTTGAATCATATAATGACTTACCACTGATTTATAACCAATGAGTAAATGTCTTAAGATGAGAAAAAACAACTAATCCTTTTTTAAGAACTCGTGAATTTCTTTGACAAGAAGGACATACGATTCATGCAACCAAAGAAGAGGCTCAAAATCTAACAACAAAGATGTTGGATGTATACACCAGCTTTGTCGAAGAATATTTAGCAATACCAGTAATCAAAGGGCAAAAAACTGAACATGAAAAATTTGCTGGTGCTAAGTATACTTATACAATTGAAGGCATGATGAAAGATGGCAAAGCATTACAGATTGGTACAAGTCATTATTTAGGTCAAAATTTTACAAAAGCATTTGATATAACTTTTAAAAATAAAAAAAATTCTCTTGAGAATCCATATGGAACTTCATGAGGGGTTTCTACAAGATTATTAGGTGCTTTAATTATGACTCATGGTGATGATCGTGGAATCATTATTCCACCAAAAATTGCACCAATTCAAGTTGATATTATTGAATTATTTGCAAAAAAAGATCCAAGAGTTTCGCAAGAAGCAAAAAGAATTTATCAATTACTAGAAAAAATTAATGTTTCAGTCCAAATTGATAAATCTGATAAGAATGCTGGTTTCAAAGCTGCTAATTCTGAAATTCATGGAACACCTTTGAGAATTGAAATTGGACCGAGAGATTTAAATGAGAATAAAGTTATTTTTGTACGAAGAGATACACTTGAAAAAATTGAAATTCAATTGGATCAAGTTACAAAAAAAACTGAAGAAATCTTACACGATATTCAACTAAATTTATTCAACCAAGCAAAACAAAGATTGATTAAAAATCTTAAAATAGCTAATAACTATCAAGAATTTAAAAAAATCATTGAATCTGGAAATTGGGCAGTAACTAAATTTAGTGGTGATCCTCTTCATGAAGAAGAAATCAAGAAAGAAACTGGAGCAACGACTCGTTGCATGCCATTTAATTTGGATATCAAAATTGAAACTGAATCTTGTTTCTATTCAAATGAAAAAACTGACAAAATTGTAATTTTTGCAAAATCTTATTAACTGCATTGAGGAGAAATATATGTACAAAAAAATTGAAAAAAGTGAATTAAAAGAACAACATTTAACAGGAAAGTCAATTATTGCTTTTAGAGCAGTTTGATGTCCTCCATGCCAAATGATAGGACCAGAATTGCAACGTTTAGGAGATGAAGAAGAAGACATTAAAATTTTTGATTTTGATGTTGATAAAGATACAGAATTTGCACGTGAAATGAATGTTACATCAATACCTTCACTATTTTATTTTAAAGATGGTAAATTGGTTAATTCAACAAAAGGCTACTTGCCTTTAGATGAATTAAAAAAACAATTTGATTAAGAAATTAAAATATGATTAATTTTAAACCTAAAGCCTATTTCACGGACTTGGATGGAACATTATTAGATTTGCCAAAGACTAAAGAAAAAATTAGTCAAAAAAACTTAAATATTCTTAAAGAAAAAAATGACAATGGAATACCTTTTATCATTGCAACTGGTCGCTATGCATCAGACTTTGTTTTAGATCTAGCTAAAAAAACTAATTCACCTTATGTGATATGTCAAAATGGCGGATTGGTTGTTGATACAAACGGTGAAGTTTTAATCAAACATGAAATTGAAAAAGATACTGTCATCAAAATTGTTGACGCGCTGAAAGAAAAAAAACTTTTTTTCATTTTCAATAGTGGAAATACTATTTATGGTAGCTCAGCAAAATTAAAACTATTCCGACCATGAATTAAAAAAATGGTGCAAAAAAATTATGATGAGATGCCAAAAATCACAAAATTAACAAAAATTATCACTTTTGGAACAAGTAAAAAAAATGTTAAAAAATTGGCACAAGAATTACAAGACCAATTTAAGAATATTTCCTTATATATTGTTTCAAAAGGATATGCAATTGAAATCAATGATATAAATGCAAGTAAGGGAAGAGGAATTGAATTTGTATCAAAACTTTTAAATATCGATCCAAAAGAAGCAATTCATTTTGGAGATTCAGGAAATGATACATCATCAATTCCATATGTTGGGGCATTTGTAGCAATGAAAAATTCCCTAAAAAATATTAAATCACAAGCAACATGAATTGCTGGTTCTTATAAAAAATCTGGTGTTTATGAAGCTGTGCGAAAAATTGAAAATTTAAAGCAATAAATTGGACTATAATTTTTTATATATTAAATTTATAAATTTAAATTTCAACTAAAACTAGGGAGGAATAATGAAAACAAAAATAGCCATTAATGGTTTTGGAAGAATTGGTCGACTAATTTTTAGACAATTAATTAATGACAAAGATTTAGAAGTAGTTGCAATTAATGATTTAACAGATGCAAAAACATTAGCACACCTATTAAAATATGACACAGCGCACGGTGTATTTAATAATGATATTCAAAGCAAAGAAAATGAAATTATTGTGAATGGAAAAGAAATTCCAATTTTTAGCGAAAAAGATCCTGCAGCACTACCATGAAAAAAATTAGGTGTTGAAATTGTTGTTGAAGGAACAGGAAGATTTTTAACAACTGAAGCAGCTCAATTGCATCTTGATGCTGGAGCTAAAAAGGTTTTAATTACTGCACCTTCAAAAAGTCCTGAAGTTAAAACCATTGTTTACTCAGTTAATGAAAACATTTTAACAAAAGATGACAAAATTGTCTCAGGAGCTTCATGTACAACTAATTCTTTAGCACCAGTTTTAAATGTTTTAGAAAAAGAATTTGGTGTTGAAAAAGGATATATGACAACTGTTCACTCTTACACTGCTGATCAAAGACTACAAGATGCACCACATTCAGATTTAAGAAGAGCAAGAGCAGCTGGTGCAAATATGATTCCAACAACAACCGGAGCAGCAAAATCAATTGGTAAAGTCATTCCAACACTAAAAGGTAAAATGAATGGAATTGCACTTAGAGTTCCAACAATTACTGGTTCAATTGTCGACTTGACAATTGAACTTAAAAAAGATGCAACAGTTGAAGATATTAATGCTGCAATGAAAAAAGCTGCATCAGATTCATTTGTTTATACTGAAGATCCAATTGTATCAAGTGATATTATTGGTTCAACTGCTGGTTCAATCTTTGATGCACAATTAACACAAGTTCTTGAAGTAGATGGCAAAAAAATGTATAAAGTTTATGCATGATATGACAATGAATCTTCATTTGTTCACCAATATATAAGAACATTAAAATATCTAGCAAAACTATAAAATAAATTTGAATTATAAAAAATAGCCCCATTTTTAAAAAGGCTATTTTTTATACTTATTTTAGTTTAAATATTACTTAAAAATTGCTTCAAAAATTTCTTCATAGTATTTAACAGGAATAAATTTAACTTCTTTTTTTACTTCTTCTGGAACATCAATTAAATTCTTTTCATTATCATATGGAATAAAAATTTTCTTAATTCCAAATTGTGAAGCTGCCAAAGATTTTTCTTTTAATCCACCAATTGGAAGAACTTTTCCTCTTAATGTAATTTCACCTGTCATTCCAATATTGGCAGGAACTGGTTTTTTTGATAATGCACTAATAATTGAGGTTGTAAATGTTACTCCGGCTGATGGACCATCTTTAGGAATTGCTCCAGCTGGAACATGGATATGAATTGATTTATTTTCAAAATCAAAATCAATCCCAAATTTTTTGGCATTTGCTCTGACATATGCTAAAGCAATTTGTGCTGATTCTTTCATCACATCTTTTAAATGCCCAGTTAGTTTTAAACCTTCTTTACCCGGGAATGTTGTTACCTCAATTGCTAATGTAGAACCGCCAAAACTTGTATAAGCCAATCCATTGACAACCCCAATTTGATCCTTGTTTTCATTTTCATCTTCATCAAATTTAATTGGTCCCAAGAAATCAATCACGACATCCTTTGTGACAACAAAATCGTTTTCAATTTCCTTGTCTAAGATCTTAACAACAATTTTACGGGCAATGCTATCTAATAAACGTTTAAGTTCCCGCACACCGCTTTCTCTTGTATATGAGCGAATAATAAATTCTAATATTTCTGAAGAAATTTGAATTTGTGATGCTAGCAATGCATTTTGAACTAGTACTTTAGGAATTAAATGACTTTTTGCAATCTCAATTTTTTCATTTGTTGTGTATGTTGATAACTCCAATAACTCAACTCTATCAATCAATGCAGCAGGAATACTGTCATAATAATTTGCAGTTGCAATAAATAATACTTTTGATAAGTCATATTCCAAATCCAAATAATGATCTTGGAAATTGGCATTTTGTTCAGGATCCAAAACCTCTAACATTGCGCTTGTTGGATCACCTCTAAAATCAGACGACATTTTATCAATCTCATCTAACAAAATAACTGGATTAGAAACACCAGCTTTTTTGATTGCTGAAATTATTTTCCCAGGCATTGCTCCAACATAGGTTTTTCGATGCCCTCTAATTTCGCTTTCATCTTTCACGCCACCTAAAGAAACTTTAATAAATTTTCTTTTTAAAGCTTCAGCAATTGATTTTGCTAAAGTTGTTTTCCCAGTTCCTGGGGGACCAATTAAAGTTAAAATTGGAATATTATTAACTGGATTATTTAGCGTTTCGCCAGTTTTGTGCACAAATAATTTTGTATCAATGAAATGATCATCATCATTTTTTATTGCAATATATTCTTCATTTGCATTTTTGCTTTTTGTATGGGTTAAAACTGAGATAAATTCTAGAATTCTTTGTTTTGGTTTTTCTAGACCAAAATGATGTTTATCCAAAACTTGTCTTACGTAATTAATATCAATCAATTCCTTGCTTACTTTTCTTCATGGAAGTGCTAATATTAAATCAATAAAGTTTTTAGAAATATTTGCTTCAGGACTAGATGCCATCATTGAAGCTAATCTTGCTTGTTCAGCCTTTAGTGCTTCTAAAACATACGAAGGGTATCTTTTACTTTCTTCTGGATCTTTTTCAATTTTTTCCGCATTATTTGAAGAATCATCATTAAGCATTTGTCTTAATTGTTTGATTTTTTCTCTTAATAAAAAATCTCTTTGTGAATTTTCCATTTCTTCATTCATTTTTTTATTAAGTTCATACTCAACGTTACTTGCTTCAAATTTTCATGAAAATCTTTCAACAACACCCTTAATTAAATCATCATTTTTTAAGGGTAGTAAATACAATAAATCGCTTCGGTCAAAAATTTTTTTGATTCCTCGAATCGCAATTCATAGTGCTTCATTTAAAAAAGCTTCATTATATTCTGGTTCTTTGGTGCTTAAAATTGATCTCTCAATTGATCTTTTGAAATCTTCAGCCACTAAAAGATCAAAAGATTGCATTCCAAAAGGTTTAGGCGTTTTTTGAGCATTAGCAATTTTTTCAATAAATGAATCTAAATATTTTAATCCTAGTTCAATTTTTTCTGAAGAAACCATATTTTTGCTTGAAATAATATGATCAAATGATGCTAGAATAGATGGACTCTCATTTTGTGTTGCATCAATTTGCAAAATTTCATTTAATCTAACTGTTGTTGAGCATTCTAATTTCAATTTAAAAATTCCATTACTTTCTGAATGGTTTTTGATTGTTGCAATAACGCCAATTTCTTCAACCATATCCTTGCTTGTAATTGCAGCAGAAGTAACATATTCTTCTTTAATAAAAGCAATTAGAATTTTATTTTTAGGTTTACCATTAAAAGCCTCTTTCATTGCTAAAATCGAATTAGGTCGTCCAACTCGAATTTCATCTAAATCATAAGGCATAAGAACTTGTTTTTTGATTGGTATAAATGGTAATGTCATTTTTTTCCTCTTTTCGTAATTTTTTTATTTTAATTGAATGACTGCAAAATATCTTAATTTTAAGAAAAAATGAAATTTTATTTTGCAACAACAACCAAAGCTGGCTTAATAACACGATCATGTAATTTATAGCCAATATTTTTTATTTCTAAAATTGTATCTTTTTCAAAATCTGAATTAACTAATTCATACGCCTGATGAAAATTAGCATCAAATACATCACCAACTTGTGGAATTATTTTTGTTAATCCAATTTCTATTAAAATATCTTCAACTTGCTTATAAAGCATGTTAAATCCAGTAATAAAATTTTTCAAAACATCATTATCAATTTTTTGTGCAACAGTAATTGCAATTTCAAAATTATTTAAGGGCTGAATTAATTTTTCAAGAAGTGATTGTAAAGCATACATTTTTATTTCTTCTGCTTGTTGCTCTTGATGCTGAGTTGTTTTTTGTTTATGTTCATTAATTGTTTCTTGTGCTTTCTTTTGAATATTAAGAACTTCTTGTTTAAATAAATTTGCTTCCTCAATTGCCTTATTTTGTAACATATCAATTTGGGCATTCAAGTTATTAATGCTTTCTTCTTGTAATTTTAATTTATTTTCAATTGATTTAGTCTCATTTTCTAAAGATTGCGTTTTTTCAATTAATTCTTTCACTTTAGAATTTACTTTCTTAATTGAAATTATTTTTAAAAGATAAGATAATTTTTTATTTTTTCAACTAATTTCTTTATCATTGATTTTTTTACCATTCTGCATGATTTCTAAAATTAATGGATCAATCTCATCATAATCCCAAATATAGGAATATTTTTTGAAATCAAATTTATCTTTTGGTGACTCTTTTTTACCTAGTTCAAAAATTACATTGTCAAATTTATTAAAATTCTGCATTATTTATCTCCTTTTTTAATGAGTATTGATAATAAATCTAGTGTTTCAAGTGATTCTTGAATATCAATATTTTTAGGCCCCATAATTGATATTTCTTTAATATTTTTTTCATTTTCAAAATCAATTTTTTTGCTAATTATATTTAAATTTTCTCTTGAGAAATCAAGTTTTATTTTATTATCCTCATCTAAATTATTTTCAATTGTTGATCATACTGAATGCTTTTCAATCAAATCTAGCAAGACAACTAATTCTTCTCTTGAAATATTTTTTGATAAAATCATTGCATCTTTGTTATAAGTCTTATTTTGAATTTTTTCTTCAAAAACAAAAATTGTTTTAATGAAACGTTCAAAAAGTCTTTCATAATTACCAATTCTTTCTTTAAATAATGGTAATAATGCTTTTGCTTTTGAAGCAAGTTCAATCATTGGGGTATCAATTAATCTTTCTTTGAAAAGTCGAATTGCAATTCTTAAATCATTTAATCCAATATCTTCATCAAAATCAAATAATTTGTTTTGAACATTACCGCTACTTGTGACAATAACAATTACAGCCGAATTTTTATCTAATGGTGTTAGTTGAATACTTTTTAATCTTTCATCCTTATTATTTGAAGTTGCTACAACTGTAAAATGTGCCATTTTACTAATCAAATTAGCTGCTTCATCAAGTGTTGTGTCAACTTTTAATCTTTTTTTAATTAAAATATCATTCAAATTTTTATTAAAAAATTTTTTAGGATTATATGCAACATATTTTGTATAGTACTCAAGTCCATAAGTTGATGGCACTCTTCCACCTGAAACATGAGGTTTTTCTAAAAAACCTTGTTTTTCTAAATCTGACATAATATTTCTCAATGTTGCTGAAGAAAAAGATAAATTCTTGCGTTCAACAAGTTTTTTTGATCCCACCGGTTCGCCTGTTTCAAAAAAAGTTTCAACAATCATTTTAAAAATTTCTAAATGTCGACTTTTAATATCCATAATTAAATAATAAAATTACTCCTTTTTGGTTTTATTATCTTAATAATTTTAGCACTAAATTAGCACTTTAATTGTTTAATTGCTAATTTTTTTAAAATTTATTTTCTTTTCTTCTTTATTTGAAAATCTAATGTAGTTAGGAATATGTTTTAACAAAATTAAAATTGAAGCAAAAACTAAAATATAACTATGGGATCATTGCGGAATATTTTTATTAATAAAAGATAAAACTCAAGTTGAATAATAATATGGAATAAATGATATAAATGCAAAAATAATTACAGTTAGAACTGAAGAAATTGAAATATATCTTGTAATTAAAACTAAGATAATATAAAATCATGCTAACAATAAAAATGTTATTAAATCAAAAGCTAAGATCATCCCAAAATATGAAGCAACACCCTTACCACCTTTGAACTTAAAAAAACATGGGATAATATGTCCAATGAATGCTCCTAGTCCTGCAAATAAAGGAATAATAAATTGATTATTTAAACTACTTTTAACAAAAAACACAATCATTGTTGGAATAAAGGATTTTAGTAAATCAAAACAAAAAACTAAAATTGCAAACTTAATTCCAAAAACACGCAAGGCATTTGTTGCGCCTGCATTATTTGAACCACAATTTCTAATATCCTTTTTTCATTTTTTAGATATTAAGATTGAAATATTAATTGATCCCAGTAGATAACCAATCAATAAAATTATCAAATTAACTCATACATATTGTCAATTAAACATAGAAAAATAATACCTTATTTTTATACAAATATTTTTTTCTTTATTTTTAACCCTAAAAAGAAGAAAAAAATATTTAATGTCTTATTGAAATAAAATCCAATAATAATAGCAATGTCCACATTGAATTTAATTCTTTTTTAAAAAATCTAATAATTAATAGAAAAGATTGAAATTTCTTTAAAAAATACTTTATATTTCAATCTTTTTCTTTGATTTTTTTTATTTCATTTCAATATATAATCTTGATATTGATTTTCTAAGTTTTTTTATTGAAAAAATTATAGTTTCCTTATTTTTTAGAAAACTATAATTTCAATATAAATTTAATTTTGAAAAATTAATTTCGCAGTATTACGAACAATAATATTTTTATTTTGTAATAAATCATATGTAAATAGAATTAATTCTTTGCTAATAATAACTTTAATTAAGTAAACATCAATTTCAAAAAAATCACCCTCTGAAATTTTTAACTTATTAGGAATAAAGTAATTTTTTTTCATATGCAATTCTTGATTTGCATAATTTATTTTAATTTCATCATCAGAAACATCTAAAACACAATTCATTGTCTTATTGTCAGTAAATTCAATATGTGTAAATTTACCGTGTTCTTTTTCAAAAAAATCAACATATTCAGTTTCAATGACTTCATTCTCTTGGTTATTTATTTCTGAACTTAAAACATATTTTAGTTTCATTTTGATAATCTTTCAAATACAATCTCTTTCCCAAATAAATAAATTGCTTTTGCTAATTCTGGACCATGTTCCTCATAGGTTGTTGCAATTCGAATTGGCATGAATAAATCTTTTCCTTTAAGATTTAATTTTTGTTTTGTTAATTCAATGCATTTTTGGATGTTTTCAATTGTAAAATCAACATTTTTTAAAAATTCTAAAAATGTTTTTACAACTTCAAGATTATTGATTTTTAAATCAGTATCCTTTTTTGGGTTTTCATAAATTAAAAGATTATTTTTAATCTCATTAATTGTTGAAGCTGATTGTTTATATGTTTCCACAAATAAATTATTTCATTCAAATGAAAAAGGTGAATTAATTTGGTTAATAATTTCTTGATTATCAACTTTTTTCATATATTGTTTTGAAAATCATTCCATCTTAACAATATCGAACTTTGAAGGTGATTTTGATAATCTTTCATAATCAAAATTTTCAATTAATTCTTGATGACTCATAATTTCTTTACTATCTTTTGAAGTTCAACCTAGCAATGATAAGAAATTAAAAATTGCATGTGGCTGGTAACCTTCATTTTTATAATCTTCAATGAATTGTTTTAAACTTTTATCACGTTTTGATAATTTTTTACCTTCCATATTTGTGATGATTGTTAAATGCCCAAAAATTGGTGGCACTCAATTTAGAGCTTCATAAATAGCTAATTGCTTTGGTGTATTGGTAATATGTTCCTCACCTCGCAACACATGTGTTATTTCCATTGTATGATCATCAACAACAACCGCAAAATTATAAGTTGGATACCCGTCACTTTTTAAAATTACAAAATCACCGATATCATCACTGTTAACTTCAATTTTGCCCCGCACTAAATCATCTCAGGCATAAATTGTATTTTTTTTAAGTTTCAATCTAATTGAATATTGACCTTTAGCATCCCTTTCTTTTTTTTCTTCATCTGAAATCTTTAATCAATTAGGGTCATATCTAAATGATGGAATTTTAGCATCTTCTTGTTCTTTTCTTTGCAAACTTAATTCGTCAGCAGTATCATACGCTTTATAAGCTAAATTTTTACTTACTAATTTATTGGCAATTTTTTGATATATTTCTAGTTTTTCTGATTGGCGATAATTTCCATATTTTTTATTTGGTTTAATTGGACTTTCATCAGGAATAATTCCAAGTCACATCAAATTATTTAATTGACTTTCTTCCCCACCAGGAACATTTCGAGCAATATCTGTATCTTCCAATCTAAAAATGAAACTACCATTGAAATGTTTTGCAAATAAATAATTAAATAATGCAGTTCTTGCACCCCCAATATGTAAATATCCAGTTGGACTTGGTGCATATCTTGTTCGTACTGTTTTCATATTTATTCCTTATCAAAGATTAAAACAACTGGTTCAATAACATTTTTCCAAAAATTATTATTTGCCAATATTCCTTTTACAAATGGTCATGGTGCTTCTTCTTTTAATTCAGGGTTAAATTGGATTCCTAATCTTGCAGCAGATGGTGTAATAATATCAGAAACAAAATTTGGAGCAGCCTCATTTGTTTTTAGCGTCCAATATAAAACAATATAAACTGCTTTAGGATTGTTACGGTGTTCATAATATTTTTTTCTTGTTGCAACACCAGGAATATTTTTTACTAACTCATCATATCTAAATGAATAAATTCGGTAACTATAAGGTGCACTTAGATTTTCAAAATTTAGAAAATCAAAATTTCCTTTAATTTTATATTTGTGATTTTTATCATGAACATCATTTATTAATTGATTATTATCTTTTCTAAGAATATGATAAAAACGATCAGATGAATCAATTGGATTAAAAATGCCAGAACGATTTGTATTGAAAAATTCAGATGCACTTCCCTTAATTATTCTTTCTCCATTTTCATTTAAAAAAGTATGATTTGAGTTAGATGAAATCGTAACTACTGGTTTCTCATGGGTACATGAAGCAGCAACTGTGATTGGCGCTGACATGGTTAAAAAAGTAGCTAACATTGGCAAAATTATTGAATTTGTTTTATGTCTTTTATTCATATGAATTAATTTTAACTAAAATATTTAAATTTTATTTTCTAAATTCTTTTTATTTTCACTTCTTTTTCTTTAATTAAAATTAATTCGAAATAATTAATAAAAAATTTAATTTATGAAAATAAGAATTCAGGAAGATATAAAAGATTGTGGAATCTATGCCTTACAATCGCTATATAAGTTTTATTGAAAAAAATGATTAGATATCAATCAATTAAAGTACTATGCTTCATATAATGAAAATGGAATTTCAATTTCTAATTTAATTGAAATTGGAAAAGAAATTTCAATTGAAATTGAAGCTTATAAAGCAAATTTTGAAGAACTTGTTAATTCAAAAATAAATTTTCCTTGCTTATCAATTATTAAAATTGATAATTTTTTTCACTATGTCATAATCAAAAAAATTAAAAATGGAATTGTTGAAACTTATGATTCAGTCAATGGAAAAAGAGAGCTTGATTTATTAATTTTTAAGGAATCTTTTAGCGGAATTGTACTTTTTGTTTCGAAATCAAAAACAAACAGCATCAAAAAGAGTTTTTTAGAAAAACAAAAGACTCCCTTTCAGATTAATTTTTCATCAATTCTAGTATTTTTAATTTTTAGTTTTATAAGCGTTTTAATAAATTACTTTGTTTCTTTCATAAATAAATTTGTTTTTTCTTACATTCAAAATTCAGAGTGATTGCAAGCAAACAAAAACCTCTTACTTCTATTTTGAAGTTCAATAACCTTAATTCTTATTTCTTTTTTAAATAGTTTGGCATCAGGAATTATAAAAACAAAAATTGCAAAAAATATTAAAAATGATTTTATTAAAAAGATTGAAAATGCCCAATATCAGCAATTAATGAAAATTGAACAAAATGAAATTATTTTAAGGTACTTATCAATAAATTTAATTTCTAATTTTTATGCCAATATTTTTAGTTTTTGGCCAACTTTTATCTTTTTTTTAACGCTTTCAATTCCCTTACTTTTTTATATCAGCTTTAATTACATCATTTTAATTATTAGTTTAAATTTGATTAAAACAATATTAGGTTATCTTATTAATATAAAAATTTTTTCATGATCAAAAAGAAATATTGTAAGAAATCTAAATGAAATAAATGATCTAACTTTTTTTGCAAAAAATAATGACACATACAGCAAAAGTTTTTGAAGAAATATGAATTTTTTTGATTTTAAACAAACTATTGAACTTAATCAAAAAAATGAAAATAAAATCAACAATTTTAATTCAATAAAAACTTTCTTATTTTCACTTCTTACATTATTAAGCAATATTCTAATTTTTTTAATTTTTATTAACCAAAAAAATAACAATGTTTCTGAAATATTTTTTATTTTTCAAATTCAAAATCTTTTAAATGAACCAATAAATAATTTTCAATTTTTCTTGCTTGATAAAAAAGTAAATAAAATCAATATTGAAAGACTTTTTTTCATTCTTGATATTCCTGAAAAAATTAACAATAAAAATCAAAAAAATCCTTCAAAAATAAGCGAAATTAAAATTAAAAATTTAAACTTTGGATACTCAACAAAAACACTTTTTTCAAATATTAATTTAGATATAAAAAACAACCTAATAATTTCTGGAAAAAATGGTGCTGGAAAAACAACATTTTTAAAAATTTTGCTTGGTTATTTTGATGATATTAAAAACTCAATTTTTATTAATAATATACCTATTGAAAACATTGAAAAAAACTGACTAATAGATAATATATATTTTTCAGACAAAGACAATAATTTTCCTAACACTGATTTATATAGTTATTTATTCTGAAATGTTGAACAAAAAGATAGAGAAAATATTCTACAAAACAAAGAATTTCTTTCATTATTAAAAGACTTAAATCTTGACTTATTTTCTAACTTATTTTTACAAAAAAACAAATTTTCAATGGGCCAAATTCAAGTCATAAAATTACTCCCTTTAATGATTAAAAAATACCAATTAATTTTACTTGATGAATCTCTTGAATTTATTGCAAAAAATACACTTAAAATTATTAGAAATCTTGTTTTAGAAAAACAAGAAAATTCAATTTTTATTGAGACAAGTCACACAAAAAGATATCTTGCAAAAAATCATAAAATTTTTAAATTAAAATAAAAAAATAATATCTATTTTTTTCATTGCTTTATAATTATCGATATGCATAATTTAAATATTAAAAACCGTAGCTTTTTTTGCTTCAAATTTAAAGAGGATTTTTTAAATATTTTACAAAAGGCAAAAGAAGAATTTAATAGCAAAAAAGATATCTCAATTGATCTTTTATTTGTTACTAAATTTAGGATGAAAAAACTAAACTATTTGTATCGCCAAAAAAACTATACCACGGATATTTTAAGTTTTCCATTTGAAGCAGAAAATGAGCTTAGTTTTCTTGAATTATTGGAACTCGGACAAATTATTATGTCACCTTGAAAAATAATTAAACAAGCTAAAGAATTTAATCATAGTATAAGAAGAGAATTTTGTTACATTTTTGCACATGGTGTTGCACATCTATTTGGTTTTGATCACCAAACAAAAGAAGAAGAAAAAATTATGAATGATCATGTCGAAAACATTATGACAAAATTAAATATTAAAAGATAGATTTTTAAAACGGGGGTAAAATGAAAAAAATATGTTATGTTGGACTAATTGGTAGACCTAATGTTGGAAAAAGTACTTTATTAAATAATATTTTAAATTTTGACTTATCAATTGTTACTAATTTAGCACAAACAACACGGGATAATATCAAAGGCATTTATAATGATGTTGATAGTCAAATTATTTTTATTGATACACCAGGAATTCACAAAGCTGAATTTTTATTATCTGAAAAATTAAACGAAAAAAGTTATCAAACAATTAAAGATGTTGATGTTGTTCTATTCTTAACTCCTGCTAATGAAAAATTAGGAACTGGAGACAAATACATTATTAATAAAATTAAAGAGTTAACCAATAATAAATTACTTGGAATAATTACAAAAATTGATTTAATCAAAGAAAAAGAATTATTAGACGAAAAAGCCTCCCAATTAAAGGAATTAGGTTTAGAAACTATCTTAGGAACAGGTCAAGGATATCAACAAACCTATTATGATTTAATTGATGAAATAAAAAAACATGCTTATGAAGATGAACTAATTTATGACGAAGATCAATTAAGTGATGTTTCCCTAAGATTTATTGCAAAAGAAATTATTCGTGAAACTGCAATAAATAATCTTTATCAAGAAATCCCGCACTCAATTGCAATCTCAATTGAAGAATTCAAAGAAAATGAAGGAAAAAATCTTCCTTATCATATTGAAGCAACAATCTTTGTTAAAAATGAATCTCAAAAAGGGATTGTCATTGGTAAAAATGGTAATAAAATAAAAACAATTTCAATGAATGCAAGAAAAAGAATGACTGAAATTTTTGAGCATCGTGTTAATTTATTTTTAAAAGTTAAAGTTGATGACAACTGAGTCAATAATGAGCAAAAAATTAAGAGAGCTGGCTACTAATAATGAAAACTGGTTTGTTAACTCATCGAATGAAATTAATTCTTTTTAGTATAAGTATTGCAATTTTATTTTTATTATTTTTTATTATTTTGTTTGCAAAATTATCCAACCCTTATAAAGTAAGTATTTATAACTATGAATCCTACTTGGGCAAAGAAATAATCAATAAAATAAAAAAGAATTATTCATATCATGTATTTAAGAATCTTGATGAATTTACAAGGGCAATAAAAAATAAGAAAGCTGTTGCAGGAGTAAGTTCTGATTATCAAATTGCACAATTAATTCTTGAAAATGAATTAAAAAAAATTAATTTTAAAAAAGTCTATGGCATTGAATATGAAGATAACAATAAAAAAGAAGTTATTTCTGCTTTATATACTGATGAAGTAAACAAACAATTTGCATATTTTGATAATTGACTTATTAATGAAATAAAAAAAATCAATCCTGAAAATAAAAAAAATAAACCTTATATTTTTTATAATGAAAAAAAGCAAGCAATTGGATTTGATATCAATAATGATGGACAAATCGATAATTTTTATGAATTCTTAATTCCTTATTTTACGCTTGACAAAATGATTGTTTATAATCCTGAAAATTCCCAAATTGCGAAAAAGAAAAGAAATAATCTCAAAGAAAACCAAAATTTTGATGATATTAAAGATGGAAAAACATGACTAGAAACAATAAAAAAATTAACAAATAAATACAAAAAACCAAGAATTTATTGAACAAATTGATTTTTAGATAATACAATGATTGGTCAATTTTATGCTCATGATAAAAAAAATGACCAAAAAGAAAATGATATTTGAAAAGAATTCAATAAAGATAATTACAAAGATATTCTTAATGATTTCAATGAGTTTGTAATCAACTCAACAGGTAGTTCAATTAAAGATATTAATCGTAATAAATTAGTTACAGACGGTCAAGAATTAGTATCATCAATCATTGAACCAAATACAGGTAAAGCAGATATTGCAATCATGTATAATGGTGATGCTTTGGATGCTTATTATGGTCAAGATAATTTCGCAAGTTTACCTGAAAAAAACAATATCTCTTTTGTTCGCCCAAAAGATACATATATGAATATTGATGCTTGAATAATCTCCAAAGATACAAGCGACTCACAAGCAAATTTATTACTTTCAGTGTTAAACGAAAATTTATATGCTGATACAAATAAAAAAACAAAAGAATTAGAAAATCAATATCTAAATAATGTTTTTAATAATCTAAAAAATAAGCAACCAACAAAGGAAACTGAATTTTTAAAAAATCTATTCGACAATGATGATATTAATCAAGCAAAAAACCTTGAAAAAATTGATGCAGGTTTTTTCAAAGAAAATTATGAAGAATTTCAAAATGCATGAGACTATGATAACTTACCGCATCTAATGAATTTTCATCAAATTAACTATTCACCTAGTTTTAAAAATATTAAAAATTTTTTAAAGAAATGATATTTTTTAGATGATGAAAAAAATCCTGATAAAAAAGCTTTAAATATTTTTGATTTTGTTGAATCTGCTGCTAATGACCAAGCAAAAATCAATTTTAGAGCTTATCAACCACTTAATTTGGAATTAAAAACCAAAATGATTGAATATTATTACCAAATAACAAATTCATAACAAAATTGAAAGGTAAATCATGGAAAAAAAGAAGATCAAAAAAGAAGATACTTCAATTATTGAATTAGTTGATGTTGTAAAAGAATTTGAAGATAAAACTGTTTTAGATAATGTTAATCTTCAAATTAAAAAAGGTGAATTTATCACCTTGCTTGGGCCCTCTGGTTCAGGAAAAACAACAATCCTAAGAATCATTGGTGGATTTGAATGAGTGACACGTGGAGAAGTTAAACTTCATGGAAAAGATATCAAGGATTTATCCCCACATAAACGTGATGTTTCAACAATCTTTCAAGATTATGCTTTATTTACCCATTTGAATGTTGAAAATAACATTAAATATGGTTTAAGACTTAAGCGAATTAAAAAAGAAAATGTACCAAAATCTTTTGAAATTAAACTAAAAACACAAAAAGAAAAATGAAGAAAATATGCAGAACAAAAAATGCAAGCTCTAGATAAAGAATTTGAAATTTATGAAAAAGAATTAAGCACAAATTCCAAGTTATCTAGACGAAAAAAAGAAAAATATCAACAATGAATTGATGATATGGACTTCAAATATTCATATTGGGAAAACTATGTTGATCTAAAAACAGAAACATATGAAAAAAGATATTTAACTCGGCGTATAAATAATGCCGAAATGGATGAAGAAGTTAGACAAATCATGAGTCTTGTTGGCCTAAGTGGTAATGAGAAAAAAAATGTTAATTTCTTATCTGGAGGAATGAAACAAAGAGTTGCTTTAGCAAGATCTTTAGTTATTGAGCCAGAAATTCTTTTATTAGATGAACCACTTAGTGCGTTGGATGCTAAAATCCGGGAAAAAATGCAAATTCTCTTAAGAGATATTCAACAAAAACTAAAATTAACTTTCATTTTTGTTACTCATGATCGGAATGAAGCGCTGCAACTAAGCGATCGCATTGCGATTATTCGGGATGGAAAAGTTGAACAATTTGCAACACCAAAGGAACTATATGATTATCCAATTAACAAATGAGTTGCAAATTTTATTGGTGATTCAAACTTTTTTGATGCAACTTTTGTCAAGGAAGGAAGAGTTAAATTTATTTCAAAAACATTTGATACAATCCACACTGAATTTAAACCAGGTCAAAAATTAGATGCCTTAATTCGCCCAGAAGACATTATTATTACTAAAACTAAAGCAAAGGCAAAATTAACTGGCCAAATCATTAAATCAACTTATAGTGGTATTTATTATAACTATGATATCAATCTCAAAGGAAAAATCATCAATGTTAAAACCCCTTCAAAACATGAAGTTGGAAAAGAAGTTTATTTAAACTGAGATATTGACTCAATCCACTTAATGCAAAAAGATGAAAAATTTGAAGAAAATCAAAATGAAATGGAGAGTGCAAATGACTAATAAAGAGATTGCGGTATCAAAAAAAATTAAAAACTCTTCACCAATGAAAAAACTGCAAATTTCATTTCTGATTCCATACATCATTTTTGCAATTTTATTCATTATCTTACCAATGATATTTGTTTGCATTTATGCTTTTAAACCCTTAGAAGGACAAACAAAACTTGAGAGTTGAGCAATTGCTCTGCGTCCTTCAACATGATTAATCATTGGTCGTTCTTTACTAACTGGTTTATTTGCTTCGATTTTTGCTTTAATTATTGGTTTCCCCTACGCATACATTGTTTCAAGATCAAAATACAAAATAATTAAAATTTTAGGATTGACTTTGATTCTAAGCCCACTTGCCATCTTTACAATTTCAAAAGCTTTAGCTGTACGTGGATTATTTTCGGCAATTTTTGATGAAAACCAATTAAACAATAATTTTTTCATTATTTTTGGAATGGTATATTTATATTTACCTTTTATGGTTTTACCTTTATACCAAGTTCTTAAAGATATGCCTAAAAACATTTTAGAAGCTTCTGAGGATTTAGGATATTCAAAATTTAAAACCGTTTTCAAAGTTATTATTCCATATTCAGCAAAAGCAATTTTAAGTGGTTTTGGCATTGTTTTAATGATGGCTGCAACATCAATTATTATTTCTGATAAATTGTTGCCAAATGGAAGTCAAAAACAATTAATTGGTAATCTTATTAATCAATTTGCGAATACTGTAAACCCATTTGATTTAGCAAACTCATCAACTTTGGTTATTATTACACTTTCAGTACTATTAGCAATTTATGGCATTATTTATGGAATTCCATATTTAATTGCCAAAAAAAGACAAGGAAGTAATTATGAATAAATTTAAGAATTTTTTAAAATGCTCATATGTCTTTATCATTCTTGCTTTTTTATATATTCCAATCATTTTTGGGGCAATTTATAGTTTTAATGCGCCATCAGATAAGGGAATTTTTTCAGTCACAACATGGAACCGCACCTCATTTGAAGCTTATGCTGAATTATTTTCTAAATCTAATTTATTAGCTTTTGCTAACTCATTTTTATTAGGACTAGCAACATCAATTTTAGTAATTAGTCTTTCTTTGTTAACCGTTTTTTCTTTATGAAGAAACAAAAATCGTGTTGCGAGATCATTTGTTCAAACAACATCAAACGTTCCTTTAATAAACCCAGATGTCATTACTGGATTAACATTAGCAATTGTACTTAATTTCTTATTTTTTGGTACACTAAAAGCAACAAGTGAAGGATTTTTTCGGGCAATTATTGGGCATACTGTAATGTGCTTGCCATACGGAATTTTGATTATGCTACCAAAAAGTGATAAATTCTCAAAAAGTGTTTTTGAATCAAGTCAAGATCTAGGATATTCAAAATTTAAAACATGATTCAAAACATATTTTGTTTATATGCTTGGTTCAATTGGATTTACTTTTGTAATGACAATGACACTTTCATTTGATGATTTTATTATCACAAGAATCATTTCCAACACACAAACATTAGGAACAAAATTATATGAAGGTCAATTTCAAGCTTGATCTCTCGCTATTGGTGCAATTTCATTACTTGTTGTAATTTTTTCAAACACAGTATACATCATTTTCAAAAGAAGTCAAGATATTAGAACTAAAAAAAATATTTTATTAACAAAAAAACAACAACAAAAAGATTTTTAAGGAGGTTTTTATAAATTGAATAAAAGAATTTTTAAGTTTTTATTATCTTGCTTCGCAATCGTTTTCCTTATCTTTTTATTTTTTGGATCAATCATTTTAAAATTAAGCAATAAATACCGTCCAAGCATTTATAACTATGAATCATATTTATCACCTGAAATTATTAAAAAAATTGGAAAAAATTATAACTACAAAGAATTTAAAGAAGTTAGTGAATTTACTCAAGCTTTAACGCAAGATAAAGCAATTGCTGGGGTGGGAAGCGATTTCCAAGCCGCGCAATTAATTCTTGATAAAAAAATTAAAAAAATTGATTATACAAAAATTTTTGGAAATAATTCAAATACATGACAAAAAAGAAAAAAATTATTTACAAAAACAATTCAAGATCATCTTGAAAATTTTGATAATCTAATTTATAGCAAATTAGCAAATATGGAAGACAAGGGAAATAAAATTGGTTTTGAAATTGATGCAAATAACAAACGTTGAAGATCATTTGAAACCAAACAAATTAATGAAAATAATTGGGATCATTTTTCTGATTTTATTATTCCATACTATTCACAAGATAAAGGTATTGCTTACAATATCAATAAAGAAACAAGACCACATTTGAATATCGAAGACGAAATCAATCATTTAGAAGAAAAAACATTGCAAATTGATTGAAAAGAAATTTTTTCAATCTTGAAAAATAACAACTATCAAAGAATTGGATGAACCAATGCCTACATTGATAATTTAATGATCGGAGCAATGAATTCAGGAGATGATTGAATCAAAAATTTTACTTTAAATGGAGAGGGAAAATTGTTTGATTTCAATGAAAATAATTACAAAGATGCAATTAAATCATTTGTTAAATTTGTTGAACATGCTTCAGGTAAACCAATTCGTAATACCAAGTACAATTTTTTAAGCGGTGATGGATTAGAATTATTAAATCATCTAATTGAACCAAAATCAGGGCGAAGTGATGCAGCTGTAATTTACAATGGTGATGCATTGGATGGTTATTATTCAAAAGATAATTTTGAAAGTGTTGAAGAGGGGAAGATTCGTTTTATTCGTCCAAAAAATAATTATATTCTAATGGATGGATGAATTATTTCTCATAAATTAAGTGAAGATGACACAAATAAATTTCTTGAAACCTTAAGAATCAATATTTATCATAATAATCATAAATATAGCGACAAAAAAACTTATGAAGAAAAACTAGACCAATTAGAAAATGATTTCATTGCTAAAGTAAAAGAAAACATCAATGAAAATAAAGAAAAACATCTTGATGCTGCAAAAGAAGTTTTGAAAAATATTTTTAATAACCAAGAAGAAAAAAATCAAATTATTGAAAAATTAAATGAAAATGAAAAATTCAAAAACAATAATTGAAAAGAAATTGATAATTGAAATAATCAACTTGAGAATTTTGTCAACAATGAAAATAGCACAAACAAAGATTGATTATTAATAATAAGAAATAATTCTGATGATGGTGCATCAATATTTGAAGAAGCTTTTTCAAATACATTTGCAGATATTGAACTATCAGAAATTGGAAATTTTGATTATATTTCATACACACCCGCAGATCAATTAACTTATGAATTTATTGAAAAATGATATTTTGGCAATGATGAAACTGCAAAAAGCATTTATTCTCAACCAGAACCAATCAAAAATCAATACTCATTATTTACTTATCCAATTATTGATAATAATTTAAGAACAAAAATCGTTTCATACTATTTTGAGCTAACCAAATCATAATTTTAAAAATAATAAAAACTCACAACAATTTCAATGTTATGAGTTTTTTTACTTTATTTTTGCTTTTTTTGCTCTTCAATAAGTTTAACTAATTTAGTTATATCATCTTTTATTTCTTTATATATTTTAGATATTTCTTTTTTTGAGGAATTAATTTTATTTTCTAACTCTTTCTTTGAATTAGATTTTATAATTTGACCAGATTCTTTTTTATCATTTTCCTTTATTTCTAAAAGAAATCCAAAATTAATACTTAATTCTGCTGTTTTATCAACAAATGAACTAAATTTATCTAAAAAATCATCTCCAAATTCTTTTCTTCCTAATGAACCAAGAATGCCTTTTGATTTATCATGCAAATTATGGATAAAATCAAAAAACTTTTCAAATTCCTCAATACTTGAAGATTCACTTATTTTAAAATCAGTATTTTTATCTTTTTGAATATTTAAGTCATCTTTATTATCTTTTTTAGTTGATTCAGACAAATTATTTTTTTCTTGAATTTTATTTTTAGTTGAGTCTGAATCATGATTTTCTTTTTCTATATTCTTTTTACTCTCTGAATCAATTGTTTTAGATAAATTTTCATTATTCTTGTCATCTACTACACTCGAATCTGATTGAACCCCTTTTGTATCATTCTTGTCAGAAGATATAGATGAATTCCCCATAATTTTATTTGTTTGATTATTTTTAATATCACTTGTATTTTGATTATTTGGATTTGATTCTTGATTGTTTTTATTATTATTTAATTCTGTTTCTGAATTAGATTTATTAACGGTTTCAACTTCTTTTGCTTTATTTCCACACGAAACAACTAAAATCGGAAAAGATATAAAGGAAGAAACCACTCCAAAACTTAATAACATTCTCTTCATTTTTTTCATAGCAAGAAATTATGTTTCTTTTTTAAAAGAAAATAAAAAAATTATGATACGAATATAATAAAAATTTTCTTATCTTTTTTAAAGAATAAAGTTAGTGCTTAATTTATTACCTAATTAACTTTCATTAAAACTTTAAAATTACTAAGTTATAATATTTAATATTATAGAAATGTATTTCAATAATAAATCAGGAGAATAAAATGACAATCAAAGAAATATTAAAAAAAATAGATCAAATCAAAGAAGGATCAGAATATAAAATAGAAGGATGAATTGTTTCAAATCGAGGAAATGAAAAAATAAGGTTTTTAACAATTAATGATGGAAGTACAATTTCGAATTTACAAGTAGTTATTAAGGGAGAAATCATTAATAAATTATCACTAGCAACAATTTCTTTATGAACTTCTGTATCTGCAACTGGAGAAATTCATTTAACTCCTAATGCACAGCAACCACTTGAATTAGTTTTAAAAACAATAAAAATTCTTGGCAATGTTGATAGTGATTTTCCAATCCAAAAAAAAGAAACATCACTTGAATTTTTAAGAGAAATTCCGCATTTAAGAAACCGTACAAATTTATTTAAAGCAATCATGTTAATAAGAAATTCATTAGCGTATGAAATTCATAAATATTTTCAAGAACATAATTTTTTATACATGGCTTCACCAATAATCACATCAAATGATGGTGAAGGTGCTGGGGAAACTTTATTAGTTGATGATGAATCAAAAGAATATTTCTTTAAACAAAAAGCATTTTTAGGAGTAACGGGACAGTTGCATGCTGAAGCATATGCTGAAAGTTTCAAAAAAGTTTATACTTTTGGACCAACTTTTCGTGCTGAAAATTCACACACATCAAGACACCTTGCTGAATTTTGAATGATTGAACCTGAAGTTGCTTTTTATAAACTAAATGATATTATTTATTTAGCTGATGACCTTTTAAAAACAGTAATCAAAAATACAATAAAAAACTATACTGACGAAATGAAATATTTAGATTCAATCAACAGTGGTTTACTTGATAATTTAAACAAATTTTTAGACAACAAATTAACAATTATTGATTACAAAGATGTAATTAAAAAACTTGAAGAATTTAAGAATAACTTTGAAGAAAAAGATATTTATTTTGGAATGGATTTAGCTTCTGAACATGAAAAATTCTTGTCAGAACAAATCATTAAAGGTCCTGTTGCAGTTATTAATTATCCAAAAGATATTAAAGCGTTTTATATGTATCAAAATGATGACAAGCAAACTGTTGCAGCATTTGATTTATTAGTTCCTGGAATTGGTGAATTAATTGGAGGAAGTCAAAGGGAATCGCGCTATAAAAATCTTATTGAAAGAATGAAAGAACTTAACATTCCAACGCAATCATTACAATGATATTTAGATTTAAGACGTTTTGGATATGCGCAAACAAGTGGTTTTGGAATTGGATTTGAACGTTTGGTGATGTATGTAACAGGTGTTGCAAATATTAAAGATGTTATCCCATTCCCACGTGTGGCTGGTCAAATAAAAATGTAGGTGAATGCACAATGAAAAAAAAATTAACAATTATTATTCCAATTTATAATCCAATTCTTCCAATTGAAAAAATTTTAAACAATATTTATAAACAAAAAAGTGAAGATTTTAATGCAATCATAGTCATCGATAATCCCAAAAATGATCATTTTTATGAATTGGATAAATTACAAAATAAAAACTATGAAAATCTAAAAATTATTTTTAATACTTCCCATCAAAATTTTGACATTAAGTTAAAAGAGGTTTTAAATTTTGTTGAAACACCATACATTTATATTCTTTATCAAAATTACAAAATTAAAAGTGAATTTATTGAAAGAATTAATTTATTTTTAGAAAATCTTGAAACACAACCAGATTTAATTGAAATACCATTCTCTAAAAAAGAATTTCTATATTCAATTTACAAAGATGAAATATTACCTTCATTAGGTTTAGTTGAATTAGAAAAAAATAACTTGCCAATTGCCTTAGCTTCACAATCAATTTTTAATTACATTGTCAAAAAAGAAATGATTGAAGAAGTAATTAATAAATGAAAAATCAAAGATCTAAACTTTGAAAATTCAACAAAATTTATTTTTGAAGTTATTTTGAAATCAAAAACTTATATTTATTTTAAAAACACTTGAATAAGAGATTTGAATGGCAAATTTTTTATGTTCAATATTCAATCATTATCAAGAACATGAAATTCAATCATTGCATCAATTGCTCAAGACCAAATTGATAAAAAAAATGCAATTGAATTTGCAAGATTTATGTCTTATTGTTACTACATTGCCGGATTTTTAGGAATATTTAAAATTAAAAATGATTCATTGAAATCAAAAGTTTTTAATAACATGTCTGAATCACTTTTAAAAGAAATTGAAAAACAAAAAGAATTTTGATTAAAAGAAATTAATGAAAATCCATATTTTAAGCAATTTAAAATTAGTGATTTAAACGAATTGACAAATCAATTCACAAAAAAATGAAATTTAATTTTTAAAAAATTCGTATGGTAATTAAAAAAAATATAAAAGCTAATTTTTGAATTCGAATATTAGCAACAATTATTGATTTATTATTCTTTATTCTCTTTGCAATCGGAACATCTTTTATTGTTTTTAATTATAAAAAAGCAAATTTTTATACTGAAAATATTTTATATCGTGAATTAATTTATCGTTTTTGACTTTTATTATTAATCATATTTATTATCTTTTCATATTTGTTAATTCCAATTTTTAGCAAGGGTCAAACGATTGGTATGCTTATTTGCAAAATAAAAATCCAAGCAAATGAAGAAACTAATAAAAAAATAAAAATTTCAAAATATATTTTTGACCGACAAAGATTATTTGCTTTTTTTTGAATTTTTATTTTTTTAAGTTTCATGTTAATTTCAACTGATGGTTTTTTAAAAGCAGCAAGAGGACAAAAACTAAATTCGGCTGAAAAAATTGTTCTTAGTCTTCCAGTAATCTTAGCAACAATTGCAGTTAACCTTGAGGCTTTAGTTATTCTAAGTGGGATTGGCCCATCAAGAATAAATTGAAATGACAAGTTATCCAAAACAGAAACAGTTTGAAAAAACAAATATGAAGAAGTTGAAATAGAAGAAAATAAACAAATAATTTTACCTAAAAAAAGAGAATTACCAAAAATTCATTTATTAGATAAAAATAGCTAAAAAACAGCTATTTTTTATTACTCATCATTTGTAGAAACCTAATAAGATATAATTTAATGTATTAAATATCGAATTTCGATAATAACAAGGAGGAAATATGTTGAATCTGAACAATTTAAATGAACAACAAAAAGCGGCGGTCAAATACAATGATGGACCGTTGAGGATCATTGCTGGAGCTGGTTCAGGTAAAACTCGAGTATTAACGAAAAAAATTTCTTATTTAATTGAAGAATTAGACATAAATCCTTCACGTATTTTAGCGTTAACTTTTTCAAATAAAGCAGCGAATGAAATGAAAACTAGGGTCACAACAATTTTGGAAGACCCAAAAAGGATTCCGACAATAAGTACATTTCACTCGATTTGTTCAAATATTCTTCGTCACGATATCCATTTGTTAGGGTACAAAAATGATTTTCAAATTGTTGATGAACTTGATCAAAAATCAATTCTAAAATCTATTTATTCTGAATTAGGAATCTCAAATAATGAATTTAGTTATAATTCGATTTTAAGTTTTATTCAAAACAAAAAAAATTCATTATTTAATCTTCCTAGCAATGAACAAAAAGAAGATGAAGAAGAAGATCTATCAATTTCAAATGAAGAAAAAAAATCTAATAAAATTAAAGAATCAATTTACAAAAATTACCAAGAAAGACTACAAAGAGCAAAAGCTCTTGATTTTGATGATTTATTAGTTTTTGTATATACTCTATTTTATGATCCAAAATATGAAGCAACTGCAAAAAAATGATCAAAAAGATATGATTATTTATTGGTTGATGAATTCCAGGATACAAGTTTAATTCAATATAAAATTCTACAAAAACTTTGTTCAACAAATTACTTAACTATTGTTGGTGATCCTGATCAAACTATTTATAGTTGAAGAAATGCTGATATAAATATTATTATTAATTTCCACAAAGATTATCCAGATGCATTAACAATTAAATTGGAAGAAAATTATCGTTCAACTAAAACAATTTTAAGACATGCAAACCAATTAATTGACAATAACAAATTAAGATTGGAAAAAAAGATATTCACAGAAAACCAAGAAGGGGAAGAAGTTGATTTCTTTTGTGGTTATAGCGAAGAAGATGAAGCAAGATGAATCGCACAAAGTATTTCTAAATTAAAAAGAAATCGCATTCAATTAAAAAACATTGCTGTTTTATTCCGGACAAATAGTTACTCAAGAGCAATTGAAGAAGCATTAATCAAAGAAAATTCAATATATAAACTTTTTGGTTCAATCAAATTTTATCAAAGAGAAGAAATCAAAGATGCATTGGCTTATTTAAGAGTTATTCATGATGGAAATGAACTAATGTTTCTTCGGATTATCAACAAGCCTTCAAGAAAAATTGGTGAAGTAACTATTGAAAAATTGCTTAATTTTGCTAAAAGCAAAAATCTTGATTTATACACTGCGATTGAAAATAATTTTGATGCTATTCAAGGAAAACTTGGTATCTCCTCATTGACAATGCAAAAAATTGCTGATCTAATTAATGCAATTCGCTGAGCAAGAGTCGCTCTTAAAACTAATTCAATAAGCAGTACATTAAAAGAATTCATGTTTAAGATTATTGGGTATTTTGAAATTTATAAAAATACTGAAGAAGAATATGAAAGTAAAAAAGAAAATTTTTTAAGTTTAATAAACGCAATTGAACAGTGAGAAATAAACAATAAATTTGGTACTATCGCTGAATATTTACAAGAAATGGCACTTATTACAGACCATGATAGTGATGATGATGCAACAAATTTTGTTTCTTTAATGACAGTACATAATGCAAAGGGGTTAGAATTTGATTATGTATTTATTTGTGGTTTAGCCGAAGGTCTTTTTCCTCTGCGTAGAGCAATCATCAGTTCACCTCACAAAGATTTTACTTTTATTCGCTATATGAATACATACAAAGAAAATATTGAAGCACTAGAAGAAGAAAGAAGATTAATGTATGTTGCAATAACAAGGGCAAAAAAGAAATTGTTTTTATCATTCGCAATAAGTAAATCAGGATTTAGCAAACCAAGTCGATTCCTAAAAGAAATGGGTGTTAAGGAACAGCATAATAGTATAAATCTAGCTTCTGATTTTTCAATTGCACAAGAAAATAATCTAAATAATGTTGATTTAATTATTGGTGATTATATTATGCACAAAACATATGGCAAGGGAAAAATAATTGAAATGGTCGATTCAATCATCACAGTCAAATTCGACTTTCAAAAAATCATTAAACAATTTGAAAGATCACACCATTCAATTAAGAAATGGGATGAAAATTCAAATGAGTAATGCCCTTTTAATTCCTTTTGTCATTTTCTTTATTATTGTTATTGTTCTTGGCTCATATTTAGGAATTTATTTCACAACCAAAAGAAAAAAAGCAATTGATACAAAAAATGGTTTCCTTTTTCTTGAAATTGATATTGAAAAAGAAAGAATAAAATCACATAATCATATTTTTGATATTAAATCTCAACCAATTTTTTTAAAAAGATTAAATTTACAAAATCGAAAATGAATTAAACTTAGTAAATTTGAAGCAATCCTTGATAAAAAATCATTACTAACATTTGAAAAAGCTTTAGAAGCTAAAAAAAATCTTTTTATTAGTTTTGAAAAAAAGAAAAACCGCCTTTCAAAAAGCATCATTAAAATAAATATTGATCTTAATTTTATTAATGAAGAAAGAATTTTTTTAACTCTTAATTGAAAAGAATCCAATTATTTGAATAAACTCGTTTTTGAACCAATTAATACTAATATTAGTTATTTAATAACTCCAGATAATAAATATTTTGCCTGTGCATTTATTTTAGATATGAAATCAATCACTAGTGTGAATGCATTTATTAAAATTTTTAGAGATATATGCATAAAAAATAAAATTCTAGGAATAAAAATAATTTGGGATTGAAATAAATTATTTTTCGTCTTTCCTTCACCAAAATTTAGCAAGAAAAAAGCCATGAATAGCATTAAAACAATTCATGATTATGCCCAAACATATAAGACACTTTTTAAAGCCTTTTATGCGTTTGATGGAATTTTATTAACAAAGAATAATAGTATTTTTGCCTATGAACTAATTTTTGATTATTTAAAATCAATCCCTTTAGTCAAGGAATATTGATTATCAAATGAAATAGAAAAAATGCAATCTTTTATTCAATTTCAAAAAAAATATACTGATGTTTCAAATCAATTAAAAAGCAATACAAACATTGATATAAAACCAATCTTTTTCAATGATTTCAATGACAATAATACAAAACTCAATATTTTATTGATTGAAAAAAAATTTAAAAATCTTGAAATTGATAATTTTGAAACTTTATCAATGCTTGATATTTATAAAAACTTTTTCTTTGAATTCTATAAAAACAAAACTGAAACAAATACACAAGGAAGAATTTTAAATATCAATGATTATGTGTTTAATTTTATTGAAAATAATGATGTTAATGAGTTATCATCAAATACAAATTCGTTCTTTCAATTAATTAAAATCAATAATATAAAAACAATGGCAAGAGTTAAAAAGAAGATTGAACAAATTCAAAAAAATAATCCTAATTTATGTACAGCAATTAAGTTAAAAGAACTTGATGATGATATTATTTATTTAATTGATAAATGAGTTAAGGTTATTTGAATTGATGAAAATCTTACTGCGCAAATTAAGAATCCAGCAATTATGCTTTACATAAGATTTTTAATTAAAAAAGCAAAAGATTTAAATATTGCAATTATTTTTGAAAAATTGGACTACAAAAACTATAAGAAACTTATATATGATCATGATTTAAAAATGTTTTACACAAGAAGTAAGGCAACAAAAAACAAAGTAGTAAGAAAGAGAATCTTTTTGAAAGGTAATTTATGAATAAGAAACTTATAAAAGAAAACTTCTTTGAAGCAGTTAATGGTGAATGATTAGCTAAACACAAAATCCCAGATGACAAATCATCAGTTGGTTCTTTTGAAAGACTAGATGAAAATCTTACAAAATTAAAAATTAAACTGCTAAACAAATGAGCAATTAATAATGAAGAAATTAAAAAAGATCCGATCTTAATAGAAATGGTTAATTTTTTTACTTTAGTTAACAATTGAAATGAAAGAAAGAAAAACGGAATTAAACCAGCAATCAAAATTTTAGATTCAATTGAAAAATTAAGTAGTTGACATGACTTAGAAAAAAATTATGCTGATTTTTTATTTAAGGGTTTTGATTTACCCATTCCTTTATTTGTTGAAACTGATTTTAAAAATTTTGAAAAACAAACTCTTTTTGTTTCTTGTCCAGATGTTATTCTTCCTGAAAAGCAATACTATTTAGATGAAGAGAAAAAAAATTCATTATACAAAGTTTGAACAACAATGACAATGAAACTTCTTTTAAAAATTAATAACAATGTTCATTGAGCAGAAGACTTAATTAATAAATCTTTAATTTGAGACACTGAAGCCGCAAAATATATTTTGTCAGCAGAAGAATGAGCAATTGTAACTAATATTTATAATCCCAAAAAAGTTAATAATTTTGATAAAAAAATTAAAGAATTAAAACTATCAAAAATACTATCTAACATTTTTAAACAAGAAATAAATGAAGTTATTTGTGTATCAGATAATTTGATTGATGATTTTGCTAATCTAATTAAAAAAGAAAATTTTGAAAACTATAAAGCTTTTCTATATATCAATACATTATTAAGACTTGCACATTATTTGGACTATGAAAGTCTTATGGTTGCAAATGAATTTTCAAGAACATTAAGAGGTCAAATTAAACCACTTGATAAGAAAAAAGAAGCAACTAAATTTGTTGCTGATTATGTTTTTGCAATGCCATTTGGTAAATATTATGGTGAAACATTTTTTGGTAAAGAAAATAAAAAGAATGTTGAAAAAATGATAAGTAAAATGATTTCAATTTATGAAAATCGTTTAAGAGAAAATACTTGACTATCACAACAAACAAAAGAAAAAGCAATTCTTAAATTATCTAAAATTGGTGTTTATGTTGGATACCCTGAAATAATTGATGAATTTTATCAAGATTTAATTGTCAAAAAATATGACGGTTACAATGATTTATTAATGAATGTACTTAATTTTTATGCAATAAGAAAAAAATCTGAATTTAAACAATATGGCAAAAAGAAAAATAAAGATTTATGATCAATGACACCGGCAATTGTAAATGCATATTATAATCCAACAAAAAATATCATTGTTTTCCCAGCTGGAATATTACAAGCTCCCTTTTATAGCAAAAAACAATCTTCATCAGCAAATTATGGAGGAATTGGAGCTGTTATAGCACATGAGATATCACATGCTTTTGATAACAATGGTGCAAACTTCGATGAAGTTGGAAATATGGTCAATTGATGAACGAAAGAAGACAAAATCGAATTTGAAAAAAGAGCAAAAAAAATGATCGAATTATTCGATGGCAAAAAAACTGAAGCAGGAAAATGTAATGGTAAATTAACTGTTTCAGAAAACATTGCTGATGCTGGCGGAGTTTCTTGTGCACTCGAAGCAGCTAAAACTGAAAAAGATTTTAATGCTAAACATTTTTATATTAATTATGCAATTAACTGAAGATCTAAATACCGTAAAGAACTACAAAAATTACTTTTAGATACTGATGTCCATGCTCCAACAATCTTAAGAGCTAACATTCAAGTTCAAAACTCAGATGATTTTTATACAGCTTTTAATATTAAAAAAGGTGACAAAATGTATTTGAGTCCTAAAAAAAGAGTAAAGATTTGATAAAAATTACTTTAAATTAAGCAAAGAAATTCTAGCTTTGTTTAATTTTTTTATTTTCTTGAAAACAAATTTAAAACTTATTTAAAATAAGTATTTTTTTTAAGAAAATTAAACTAAATTTAATTAAAAAAAATAAAAATTTCTATTTTTTTAAATGTTAATAAATTAGTTTTTACAAACAGATAATTAACATAGTTTTAATTCTTTTTTTCATCTTATTTTTAGTAATATTTTGATGTTATTAAGATTTTAACAACTCTTATTGTTCTTATTAATTTAACTAACAACAAAACTCAAATTTTTCAAATTTTATATAAACATAAATTTATTTTGTATCAGTGTCATAATCAAATTAATTTTTTAATTTATAATTTCAATTTATGAAGAATATTTATAATGACACAATAACTGCAATATCATCAGGAAATATTAATCAAGCCATTTCAATAATTCGAATTTCAGGTCCAGAAGCAATTGAAATTATAAAAAAAATTTATACTGGAAAAATTGGCCAAGATAAAACAATAACATATGGTTATATTGTTGATCCTAAAACAAAAAAAATCATTGATGAAGTTTTAGTTAATTTTCATATTGGAAATAAAAATTATACTGGAGAAGATACCATTGAAATAAATGCTCATGGAGGAATTATTGTAACAAATAAAATTCTCAATTTAATAATTGCCAATGGTGCAAGAATAGCAAACCGAGGTGAATTTTCAAGAAGAGCATTTTTGAATGGAAAAATAACATTAGAAAAAGCTGAAGCGATTAATTCATTAATTCATGCTAAAACAAATATTCAAGCTGAAATTGCAATAAAACAATTCAATAATAAAGATAATGAAATTATTGAAAAATTAGAAGAACAATTACTGACTATTATTTCAATCATTGAAATCAATATTGATTATTCAGATTATAATGATATTGAACAAATGGATAAAAATAAATTATTAAAATTAATTTCTAATCTAAAAAATAATATTGAAATAATTATTAAAAAATCAGAAAATGCAACTGATGTATATAACGGAATAAAAGTTGCTATTGTTGGACAACCTAATACAGGAAAATCATCACTACTAAATCTTTTATTAGAAAAAGAAAAAGCAATTGTTACAGATGTTGCTGGAACAACAAGAGATGTTGTTGAAGATGATTATGAATTAAATGGAATTTTATTTCGAATTATTGATACAGCAGGAATCAGAAAAACAAAAGATTTAGTTGAATCAATTGGAATTGAAAGATCAATTAAAGCAATTGAAGAAGCAAAAATTGTTGTTCATTTAACAAGTCCATTGCATACTGAAAATGAAGAAGATAAATTAATTAAAAAATTATCAAAAAATAAAATTTATATTCCTGTCATAAATAAAAGTGATTTATTAGAAAAAAAAGTTTCAAAAGATATTGTTTTAACATCTGCTAAAAACAAATATACTTGAGAATTAAAAAATGCTTTGGTAAAAAATTATTTAAATCTTGATTATGAAGATCCAGAACTTATTTATAACACGAGACGTTTAGGACTTCTAAAACAATGTGTGAATGAATTGGAAACTGCAATTAAAAGTTTACAATTGGGTTATGGACCTGAAGTTGTTATTTTAGATATCAATAAGGCTTGAATGATTTTAAGAGAAATTCTTAATAAAGAACATGATAATGAGGCTTTATTAGATAATATGTTTAATAAATTTTGCTTAGGTAAATAAATGGATAATAATCAAAATAAAATTACTTTAAAAAAAGGATTGATTTTAAAAAAAATTCAAAACCAATCAAATCTTAATCAAGGATTATCATATGAAGGATTATGTATAATCCGCGATTTTGATATTCCTATTTTTGTATATAACTTATTACCAAATGAAATAGCAGATATTGAAATAACTTATTATTCTAAAAAATGTTGTTTTGCAAAAGTAATTAAACTTTGAAATAAATCAAGTAAAAGAAAAGAATTAAATAATCAATTAAAAGAATTATATGAAAGTGGTTCAAGTCCACTTCTTTCTTTGTCATATCAAGATCAATTAAACTTCAAACAAACAATTATTAACAATTTATTTCAAAGAAATCTAAATTATTTTAATGTTAAAAAAATCATTAAATCTAACAATCAATTAAATTATCGAAATAAAATAAGTCTCCAAATTGAATACCATGAAAATCAAATTAAATTTGGTTTTTATAAAAAGCACAGTCATCAATTAATTGCACAAAGTGATTTATACTTAGGAAACTCAACAATTAAAAAGTTCTATAAAAATATTTTATTAGATCCAAATAATCAATTTGATCAAGAATTAAAAAAAGCAATTTTTAATCTAAAACCTAAAAAAATAATTTTAAGATCGCCATCAAATAATAATTTAAATGAAGAAATTGAAATTATTTTAATTTTAAAAAATCATCCAAATAAAAACTTAATTGATAATTTAGAAAAAATAAATAAAAAAATATCAATTTATAAATTTTCAATCTTTATTGAAAACAAAAATCATTGAATAAATTTATTGCATCACAATGGAATTGAGTATCAAATTAATAATTTTAGATTTAATGTAAAGAATGATAGTTTTTATCAGATAAATGAAGAAATTATGGTTTTGATTTATCAACAAATTTTTGATTGAATTGAATCAAGTAATTTAAACATTGTTGATGCTTTTTCTGGGGTTGGAACAATTGGAAGTTATATTGCAAATAAAGCAAATAAAGTTTATTCAATTGAAATTAATCAAATTGCAACAATGCTAGCAAAAAGTAATATTTTAAAAAATAAACTTAAAAATCTTGAAGTAATTAATGATGATGCAAATGATTGGATTGTAAAGAATGCCAAAAAAATTGATTTAGCAATTTTTGATCCACCAAGAGAAGGATTAAAAAAGCAAAGTATTGAAGCAATAATTCAATCAAAAATAAAAAAAATAATTTATTTAAGTTGTGATCCTAAAACCTTAGTTCGTGATTTAAAAGAATTAATTAATAATAATTATTTAATAAAAGAAGTTATCCCTTATGATATGTTTCCTCAAACGCATCATATTGAAACATTAGTTTTACTTGAAAAAAAATAAGCTCTTTTTAAAATATAAAAACTTAATTAATTAAAAAATAAAAAAATCTATATGAATTCGCTAATTTTTACTAACAAATTTTTTATTAAATTTTTTTATATTAAAATTTATAAATAAAATAAACTTATTTATTTTATCTAAGGAGAAATAATGGGATTTTGGTTAAGATTAAAAGAAAAACTATTTGGGACTAAAGAAGAAAGAATCGCCAAAAAACAAGAAAAAATTGAAGCTAAGGAAAAAAAGCAATTAGAAAAAGAGTTAAAAAAACAAAAAAAACTTGATAACTATATTGCGGGTTTATCAAAATCAAATTCTTCTTTTGTAGAAAGTATTAAGCAACTTCAAAATAGACATAACAAAATCGATGAAGAATTTTTTGAAGAATTAGAAGAAATTTTAATTATGTCAGATATTTCAATAAAATTAGTGCAAATTATTATTGAGGAATGTAAAAAAGAAGTTCGTAATGAAAATATAGATGATCCGAAATTAATAAATGAAATTATTGCAGATAAATTGTTCACAATTTATACATCAAATTCAATTGTTGATACAACTTTGAATATTAAACCAAACCGCATAAATACAATTTTGGTTGTAGGTGTGAATGGTTCGGGGAAAACAACTTCAATATCTAAAATTGCTCATAAATTAATTTCTGAAGGAAATAAAGTTTTAATTGCAGCAGCAGACACATTTCGGGCAGCAGCAGTTGAACAACTTGAAATTTGGGCAAACAAAGTTGGCGCTGATATAATAAAACCATTACAAAATGAAACTGATCCAGCAGCGGTAGTTTATCGTGCAATCGAAAAAGCAAAAGAACAAAATTATAATGTTTTAATTATTGATACAGCCGGAAGACTTCAAAATAAAATCAATTTAATGCAAGAATTGGCAAAAATAAACAAAGTATTATCTTCAAAAATTGAAGGTGCTCCACATGAAAGTTTATTAGTATTAGATGCAACAACAGGACAAAATGGTATTTCACAAGCTAAAGCTTTTGGAGAAGCAACAAATTTAAGTGGAATTGTTTTAACAAAAATGGATGGAACATCAAAAGGTGGAATTGTTCTAACAATTAAAGATGAAATTAATTTATCGGTTAAATTTATTGGATTAGGTGAAAAAGTCGAAGATCTTGAAGAATTTGATCTTGAATCATATATTTTTGGATTAATGAAAGGCATTAATGAATAATGCAAGATCTTGAAGAAAGAAATAAATTAATTGAATTGTACGATAAATATTCAGCACTATTAACACAATCACAAAAACAAGCAATATATTTACATTTATTTGAAGATTTATCATTTAGTGAAATTGCTAATGAATTAGCAATGACCCGTGCTGGTGCTTATGACGCAGTTAATAAAGCAAAGAAAAAATTACTTTTACTTGATGAAAAAATTAATGAAAAATAATTTTTTTAAATTCTCAAATTAATATCCTAAAGATATTATATTTAAACTATATAATTTATAAAGATAAATCTATTTGGGGGTTTAGCCGTGAGTTACAAGTACAAACGAGTTTTAATAAAATTATCTGGCGAAGGGTTGGCAAATAAAGAAAAAAGCTTAGCAATTGATTATGAATTAGTTAATAAATTTGCAAAGCAATTACAAATAATAATTAAAAATAAAGTTGAAGTAGCAATTGTTGTTGGTGGTGGAAATTTTTGAAGAGGAACAAGTGCGGCAAAAAATGGCATCCATCGAGTGAGAGCTGATTATATTGGTATGCTTGCTACAACAATGAATGCATTAGCACTTCAATCTGGGTTTGAACACAATGGATTACAATCAAGAGTTCTATCTTCATTAACAATGGATCCAAAAGTTTGCGAAGTTTATATTAATGAAAAAGCAAAAAAATATTTAAAAGATGGTCAAGTTATTATTTTTGCTGGTGGAACTGGAAGACCTTTTTTTACAACTGATACAGCTTCAACACTTTATGCTTCGGAGATTGAAGCGGATGCAATTTTAATGGGTAAAAATAATATTGATGGTGTCTATGATAGTGATCCAAAATTTAATAAAAATGCAATTAAATTTGATAGGATAACTTATGATGAATTATTAGAAAGAGATCTGAGAGTTATTGATCAAACTGCAGCCGCAATGGCAAAAGATAATGATATTGATATAATTATTTTTGATATTAATGAAGAAAATTCATTATTAAGAGCAATTGAAAATAAAATACCTAATACAGTTATTACAAAATAGGAATAATATTTAAGGAAAAATTATGGAATTAAGTTTTTATATTGATAATTTAAAAGAGAATATTGAAAAAACAATAGCAAATTTTGAAAAACAATTATTAAAAGTAGCCGTTGGAAAAGCAAATCCGGCTTTGATTAGCAAAATTAAAATAAATTATTATGATTCATGAATGAATCTTGATGAAATTGCTTCAATCACACCGAATGGACCACTTGAATTGTTTGTGAAGCCATATGATATGGTGATTTTAAAAAATATTGAAAAAACTATTCTTGATCAAAAATTAAATATTACAGTTATGAATATGGGTCACCAAATTAGATTAATATATCCACAAATGACAACTGAAAAACGTCTTGAGATGACTAAATTATTAAATCAAACAACCGAACAATCAAGAGTTGGAATTAGACAAATTCGTCAAGATATCAATAAGCAAATCAAGGCCGATAAAGAATTATCAGAAGATTTACAAAAAAACTTTTTAGACCAAATCCAAAAAGAGACTGATAAGGCAATTGAAAGAATAAATAATTTAGCCAAAATTAAAGAAAAAGAATTGATGACAATATAATTTTTCTTTATTGGCTATTTTTTATTTCTAGGAATCACTTAAAATTAAGAAATCAATAAAGGTAAAAAAATATGAAAAATATTAAGCAAAGAATAAAATCCGCAGTTATTTTATTAGCAATTTTAATTCCTTTTTTATTGATTGTTTATTTTGGAAAAATTGCAGGTAAAGTAATTGGTGTTTCATTTTATGCAATAATTACAACTTGAGCTGTTTATGAAGTTTTGTCACATAGTGTTTTAAAAAAATGACAAAATGTATTAATTGCAATTTTGAGTTCAGTTATTTGGATGATGCCATTTGATTGATACCAAATTCCAGTGAATACAGCAAACATACCAAACCAGGAAGATTCAAGTTCTTTTTTATATTTAGCAAACCATACCGGAATTAGTATTACCGAAGTTGCAATTCAAATTAAAAAAGCAATCTTTTTTTCAACTGATACTTTAACTAATTTTAGAGCACTTCAAATTTCAATTATCATTATTTTTATTTCTTTAATATATCTAATAAATTTATTTGTTTTAAAGAAACCAATTAAGCAAAAAATGATTTCATATTTCATTGCAATTTTTGCTACCTGATTTATTCCACTTTCTTTCAAAACATTATTCATTTATAATGCAAGTAGTTTATATTTCTTGTTTGCAATAATCATTATTCCTGTTGTTACAGATTCTTTTGCTTATTTTGGAGGTTCTTTGCTTGGTAAAAAATTAATTAAGGTTGGTTTTGCACCAAAAATAAGTCCAAAAAAATCATGAGAAGGAGTATTTATTGGTTTTCTTTTTGGGGCTTTATTTGTTTTTATTACAATGTATCTAGGACATTTAACAAATAACCAAAAATTTGTAATTTTTAAGAATTGAAAACAACTTTTAGCAGGAATATTTTTATTACCAACAGTTTCAATTATTGGTGATTTAGCATTTTCAGGAATTAAAAGACTATATGAAATTAAGGATTTTTCTAATTTAATTCCTGGACATGGTGGATATATGGATCGTTTTGATTCAACTTCATTTGTTGTATTAATGACATCAGCAATTTTATTTATTAATTAATTTTAAAAAAGGAGATTTTATGCTTGATAAGAGTTTTGAAATTTTATGCAAGGAAATAAAATTTGAAGCTTCAAGTGTTTTTGATGGAACAAAACTTTTATCGGTTCAACCAGCGATTGAAGGATATAAAAATTGAGTTTTTGATCTTTTGTTTGAAGAACATATTGATATTTTGGAATATATAAACTTTAAAAATGCTTTAAAGAAAAAATTTCCTGATTGTAAAATCAATTTATCAATTCAAAATGTAATCTTAGATAAAAAAATAGTTGCAGATTATTTGAAATATGTTATTAATAATTCTTTTTTAAACTTAGAATCAATCTCAGGATTTATTACTCCTGAAACCTTAGAGTTAAGTGATAATCAAATAGTTTTTAATATTCCGCTAAAAAATGCGTATGAGAAATTTAAACTATACAATGACAATATCAAATTAGCGCTTAAAAAAATTGGGTTTGAATTTCTTTTTCCAATTTATAAATTAGATGAAAAAAAAGAAATTAACAAAGGAAAATTTGTTGTCAACAATTTAATTAATTCATTTGATTTATATAAAAAAGAAGCGGAGCAAAATTTAATTAAAAATCAAGAAAATAAAATTGCCTTTAATTCCAAATTTACAAAAAATAATCAAAAACCAATTGAAATGAGCATAAGTGATGCCTTAATGACTTTTGAGCAAATTAGAGTCATTGTTAAGGGTGAAATATTTTTTCTTGAGCAAAAATTAACGAGTACAAATAAAAGAATTTTAAGTCTTCGAATTTCAGATTATCAAGAAGCTATTACAATTAAATGCATTCAAGATGAAGATGAAGAAAAACCTAATTTAAAAGAAGGCGACACAATTTATGTCCAAGGACTTTTAAGTGATGATGCTTATACAAAAACAAAATTCATCATGGCATCTGGAAAAAATTGGTTTACGACCACAAGTCCCCTAATCAGTTTATCAAAAGACAACGAGGAAGAAAAAAGAATTGATTTAGCAATTCGGACAAACATGAGTGTTCAGGATGGGATTTCTTCACCAGAAGAATATTTAAAAGCAGTTACTGCGTATAATCATGAAGCAATTGCGATCACAGATTTAGATAATGCCCAAAGTTTTCCAAGTTTTTATAACTTATTGAAAAAAAATAAAAATATTAAACCAATTTATGGTGCAACAGTTTCAACAATTTCAGCAAGAAATTCAATATTTATTGGGTATAAAGATTTTATTTTAAAAGATGCCGAATATGTGGTATTTGACCTTGAAACAACAGGATTATCTTCAAGATTTGATGACATTATTGAATTTGGAGCATCAATTATTAAAAATGGGATGCAAATTGAAAAAATTCAATTTTTCTTACAAACTAAAAAGACTTTGAGTCAAAAAATCAAAGAATTGACAAATATTGATGAAATGCAATTAAAAAAAGGTCTTTCACAAGAAGAAGGAATTAAAAAAATTTATGAAATTTTAAATGGAAGAATTGCAGTTGCGCATAATGGTAGTTTTGATATGCGAATGTGTTTTCAAAAATTTAAAAACTACAATTTGGATATTAACAACTTAGTTTGCATTGATACATTAAGAGTTTCTTATTTTTTAGATACAGATGAAAGAATTCATAAACTTGAAAAAGTATGTAAGCGTTTCAATATTTTATACAATGTTGCAGAGGCACACCGCGCTGATTATGATGCAAATGTTTTAGCACAAGTTTGATTGCGGATGATTCATCGCTTAGCAGTTGAAAAAAATATTCATAACGCAAATGAATTACTAAATATTGATACAACATTGTGATCAAAAAGAAAAAGACCAACAGAGATTCGGATCCTAGCAAAAAATCAAGAAGGATTAAAAGAATTATTTAACGTTTTATCAAATTCATTAACATCAGACTTTGCTGAAGGTCCCAAGTTTTATATTGAAAATAAAAATAAATATCAAAATCTTTTATTTGGTTCAGCCACAAATCAATCACTTCTATGGGACAAAGTTCTTTTTGGAACAGATGATGAAATTCTTGATGAAATTAAAAATTTTGATTATATTGAACTACCACCAATTAGTTCCTTTGTTTATTATGTGCAACAAGAAGACATTGCATGAAGTGATTTACAATGAGCATATAAAGATTTAATTGCTAAATGTGATAGTTTAGAAAAAATCTGCGTTGCAACCTCAGATGCAAGATATGTGTATGATTACCAAAAATTGATTCATGCAATTTATATTAATGCTCCTTCTCTAGGCGGGGGTAAACATTGATTAAAAAATAAAGAACAACCAATTTTTAAATATTTAACAACAAAAGAAATGCTTGATGAATTTGTATTTCTAAATGATGAGAAAAAAATTAAAGAAATTGTGATTTATAATCCGAAAAAAATTGCGGATCAAATTGGTGATATTCAAGTTATTAAGGATAAATTATATGTGCCAAGTTTCGATAATTCTGAAATCAAGTTAAGAGAATTAGTGTATGAAAATCTCCACCAAAAATATGGTAATAATCCAGATAAAAAAATTGTTGAAAGAATTGAAAAAGAACTAAATCCAATTATCAAATATGGTTACTCAGCAATTTATTGAATTAGTCATAAACTAGTTAAGCGTTCAAATGAAGATGGATATTTAGTTGGAAGTAGAGGTTCGGTTGGTTCATCAATTGTTGCGAATCTGGCACAAATTTCTGAAGTTAATCCACTTGAACCACATTATCTTTGTTTAAGTTGTAAATATTTTGAATGAAATACAAATGAAAATATTTATTCCGGTTGAGATTTGCCAGATAAAAAATGCCCAAAATGTAATGAACTTTTAACAAAAGATGGACATAATATTCCTTTTGAAACTTTCTTAGGGTTTGAAGCAAATAAGGTTCCTGATATTGATTTAAATTTTAGTGGTGAATATCAACCAATCATTCATAACTTAGTTAAGGAATTATTTGGTGAGGATCATTCATTTCGCGCAGGAACAATTTCAAAAATTGCTTTGAAAACTGCTTTTGGATTTTGTGAAAAATATATGCATGAAGTAAGATCTTCTGAAATTCCTTGATCAAGAACATTTTTAGATTTTTTAGCAACAAAATCAGCCGGAGTCAAGCGGACAACGGGTCAACACCCCGGTGGAATTATTGTTATTCCTAAAGAATTTGATGTTGAAGATTTTACGCCAGTTAATTACCCTGCAAATGATACAAGTAGTAGTTGAAAAACGACACATTTTAATTTTGAATCAATTCATGATAATGTACTAAAACTTGATTTGTTAGGGCATGATGATCCGACAACAATTAAAATGCTTGAAGATTTAACAAAAATAAGTGTTAAACAAATCCCTAAATTTGATAAAGAAGTTATGAAATTATTTTATACAACTGAATCATTGGGAATTGAACCAAGTATGATTGATAATGAAACAACAGGAGCATATGGATTGCCTGAATTTGGAACTTCCTTTGTAAGGGGAATGTTGAAAGAAGCACAACCTCGTACATTCAATGACTTAATTTTATTAAGTGGACTAAGTCATGGAACAAATGTTTGAGCAGGAAATGCTGAAGATTTAGTAAAAAAAGGGTTTAAATTAAAAGATTGTGTTTGTTGTCGTGATGACATTATGCAAGAATTAATTAAAAAAAATATTGAACCGCTTATTGCATTTGAAATTATGGAAAGAGTGCGGAAAGGCAAAGGATTAACAACCGAACAGGAAGAGTTATTAATCAATAAAAATATTCCTTCATGATACATTAATTCATTAAAGAAAATTGAATATATGTTTCCAAAAGCTCATGCCACAGCTTATGTAATCATGGCTTGAAGAATTGGTTGATATAAACTATATTATCCACTTGAATTTTATGCTTCATATTTTTCAATTCGTCCAGATGCAATTGATATTGAAACAATGTCAAATGGGTATAATAAAGTAAGTGCCTTATTATATGAATATAAAAATCGTAAAAATGATCGTTCAAATCCGCTTTCAACAAAAGAAAATGCACTAATTACAACGTTTGAAATTACAAAAGAAATGTATGCAAGAGGTTATAAAATCCAAAATGTTTCACTTGAAAGATCACAAGCAAAAGATTGAATTGTTGATAAAGAAACTAATTCCTTGATTCCTCCGTTTATTGTTGTTGATGGCCTTGGGGACACCGTTGCTGAAGCAATTATTAAAGCAAGAAATGAAAGTCCTTTTTTATCAATTGAAGATTTAATTGATCGTGCAAAAATAAACATTAAAATTTGTTCAGAATTAAGAAAATTAGGAATCTTAAAAGATCTAAACGAAACAAACCAAATTGAATTATTTTAAAAATAAAAAATTCAGACAATTTGCATTATGCAAAAAAAGTCTGAATTTTATTTTGATAACTACCAAATTCATTGGCATTTAAAAAATATTTTATAAAGTTTATTTAAATTTGTAATTTTAAAAATTAAAATGCAATGAATGAGAATTAGAATTATTCTTTAATTTTTTTATTATTTTTATATTCAATTCATTTTGCAGGTTTATGTCCGTTTTTCCATTCTTTATTTGATTTTTGATCAAATGCATCTCATTTTTTAACTTTTGGAGTTTTTCAATCTGAGATATTTTGATTAAATGCTTTAGCATCTAAAAACATATTTCCCATATCTTCTACATTAGAAGTGTCTCATCCAGAGATATCTTGATTGAATTTATGAGCTGAATAAAACATATTTCTCATATTCTTAACATTTTTAACATTTCAAGTATTTAGAGGTTGGTTAAATTCATGAGCAGAAAGGAATAATTGTTCCATATCAGTTACACTTGATACATCTCATCCTGAAATATCTTGGTTAAACTTAAATGCATGTGCAAATAAACTGTTCATATTTTTAACTTTTTTAGTTTTGTTTCCTCATAATAAAGGTTTATTTCCATTGTTGAATACTTTTGCTTTCTGGAAAACTCTTTCCATTGATGTAACATTACTTATATCTCATTTTGATAAATCTTGGTTAAATGCTTCTGTTTCAGAAAATGCAAAATCTAGAATTCTAACATTTGAAACATTTCATTTTGATAAATCTTGATTAAACATTTTTGCTCCAACAAACATTTGATCAATTGTTTCTAGGTTTGAGGTATCTCATCCAGAAATATCTTGATTAAATTTAGCAGCATCCCAAAACATTGATCTTGTTGAAGTAATTTCTTTTGGTAATTCAGTTGGAACTTCCTCAACTGTTGTTGGCATTGAAACTGCTCTTATATGAAGTTTATTACCATCATGATTATCTTCATGCTCATAATAACCAATTTGAACTATTTTCTTAACATTCTTAAATTTATCACCATATTTTTTTGTATCTGATAAATCAATTGCATCAGTTTCTTGAAGTTTACCATGCTCATCAATATATTTAGTTACTTGCTTTCCTTCTTTAACTTCACCAAATTCTAAACTTACTTTAATTTTTCCAACATTTAACTCAAGCTTTTGGCCTGATTGCCCTTTTTTAGGTCTTTCTCTTAATTTACTTTGATCAACTAATTTAATTAAAGATTTTGAATCTGGTCTTGTGATTTGTTTTTTAATTTCTTCAACAAGCATTGAATAATTTTTTGCACTAGTTACTTTGTTTTTGAAATCTTTATTTCAAATTTCTTTAACTTGAGAAGTAACTCTTTCAATTTGTTCTTTCTTTTCTTTCTCTTTTTGTTCTTTTTCTTTTTGTTCTTTCTCTTTTTGTTCTTTTTCTTTTTGTTCTTTTTCTTTTTGTTCTTTTTCTTTGTTTTTACATGAAGCTGCAATTAGTGGTAATGCAGATATTGATGATATTGATCCTATTGCTAGTAGTATCTTATTTGTTTTTTTCATACTTTTAATAAAATTAAATCCTCTCTTAAAATAAAATTCAATTTTTTAGTTCTTGTTTCTAACATATATTATGGACATTTTTTTATGTAAATTTGGTCCATTTAAGTAATAGTAACATTTTTTTTTTTTTTTGAAAAATAGGGAATTTTTTCCCTATTTTCACTTCTTTTAGCATGATTTTGATTGAAATTTTATTCAAATTTATTTAAAAAATAGAAGATTATTTTATTTAAAAAATATATGAAAATTCCATTCTTATAGATTTTAAATTTTATTTTTTTAGTTTCTCTAAAGCATCAATTGCAGCTTTTGTTTCAGCTTCTTTTTTGGATTTACCAAAACCTTCACCATACTGAATATTTTCAAATTTAACAATTGAACCAAATGTGTTGTTAGGAAGTTGTTCAGTAATGTATTCAACATTTGAAGCACTTGATTTTTGAAAGAATTCTTGTAAAACATTCTTGGGATGTGAATGTTGTGAATTATAATGCTCTTCAAAGGTTAACCCCAATGTATCATTTGTGATTTGCATTGCAATATTTAAACCATAAACAATATAAATTGCACCAATAAAGGCTTCATAGAGATTGGAAATTGTTTTTTGATTTATTCCATTAATAAAAGCTGATTTTGAATGTCTTAGATGTTGGAATAAATGATATTTTTTTGCTAGTTTTGCCAAATTATTTTTGTCAACAATTGAACTTCTTAATTTTGTTGCTAAACCCGATTCCCACCATGGATTTTTTTTCGCAATTCATTCAGTTGTAATAAATTGTAATAACCCATCACCAATAAATTCTAAATAGTCATTATGGTGAGAGTTTTTGTTTTCATTTGAAAATGATTTATGTGTAAAAGCAGTAATTAAAATATATTTTTGCTTATCATCCAAAGAAGAAACATCTAAATTAAAATTAGCGAGAAATAATGATAATGAATTCCAAAAAATTATATCTTCTTTACTTAATTTCATTATTGATTTTACTTAGTCCTTCTTTAAGATTCTTATTAAAATCTTCTTTGTCTAAAACAAATTTAATTTGGTTTAAAGCATTTTCAAATGCAATTTCATCGGATCCACCATGAGCTTTCACCACAACTTTTTCAAGTCCAATAATATAAGCACCGCCAACATTGCGATAATCAAACTCATTTTTAAGTTTGTTCAATTGTTTTTTGATTAATAAACCACCAATTTTAGTTTTTAAATTTGTATGAATGATTTTTTTAAGAAGTTTTCCAAATCCAAGAAAAGATGATTCCATTGTTTTTAAAAAGATATTTCCATTTTGACCATCAGCAAGAATGATATCAACAACACCATTAATTGCATCTTTTGGTTCAATGAAACCAAGATAATTAAGATTTGAAGTTTCTTTTAACAACGAGTTGGCTTCTTTAAGAATTGTGCTTCCTTTGTATTCTTCACTCCCAATATTTAATAAACCAATGACTGGATTATTTGAATTAAAAATTAATTTGTGATATTCATTTGCAATTATTGCTCAATTTTGTAAATACTGAGCAGACGTTTCAATATTTGCACCTGCATCAAGCAATAAAGTATGTATTCCTTTTGTTGATGGCAAGACTGGCATAAAAGCAATTCTTTCAACATTTGGCAATCTTTTTATTTTTAACATTGACAAAGTTGTAAAAGCACCACTATCACCACTGCTTAATATTGCATCAAAATCATTTTTAATTAAATAATTAAAAGCATCTAACATTGATGAAGGATTTTTTAGTGCTTCTCTTGGACTTGATTTAATATAAACTAAATTTTTTGAATCAACAATGATGAAATCATCTTTTGTTAATGAAAAAGGTTTTTTTGCTAATTCCTCTTCAATAATTTCTTTGTCTCCAACTAAGGCAATTTCATAATTTTTATTTTTTGATTTAAAAGCAGCAGCTCCAAGAATTGCAAAATGAGTACCATTATCATTATTTAAAACATCAAAAACAATTTTTTTCATTTTAATTTCTCCTATTCTGCAGCAATTAGATATGGATAAATATCTTGTCCACCATCATAAATTTCAAAAGTGATATTGTAATTAATTTCAATATAATTTTTTAAATCATTAATATCAGCTTCTGTGACTCCTTGACCATAGAAAACCGTTACTAATTGTGTGTCTTCATGAATTAATTCATCTAGTAATCGGTATGCTGCTTCATTAAATGTTGGTGCGGTATCAACTAATTTACCTTCATTTATAACCATGAAACTACCAGCTCTAACTTTAATATTGTTTAATTTAGTTGTTTTAATTGAGGGAGCAATTTCACCATAATGAATATATGATAAAGCATTATTCATTAATTCGTGATTATCTTCAGGACTATTATCTTCATTGAAGTTGTATAAAATACTTAAACTCTGTGCTTGTGATTTTGTTGGAATAATGATAATTTTTTTATCTTTGATAATTGTTGAAGCTTGCTGTGCTGAAAGAATGATATTTGAATTATTAGGAAGAATAAAAATTGTTTCAGCATTGATTGATTCAATTGCAAAAATAATATCTTTTATTGAAGGATTATTTGTTTGGCCGCCTTCAATAATATATGAAGCGCCGTTTTCTTTTAATAAATTAATAATTCCTGAACCTGTGTTGCATGAAATAATTGCTGATTTTTTAGGTTTATTATCTGTATTATCATTGCTTTGCATTGAATCACTATTTTTTTTGCTATTGTTTGCTTGCAAGGTCATATTTTCAATCTTTATCTTTACAAATTGACCTAAATTATCAACAATATTCAATATATTTCCAGGTTTAGCTGCATGAATATGAATTTTTAAAAAAGTATCATCTTTAACAACAACCATTGAGTTACCGTGTTTTTCTAATTTACTAATCAATGATTCTTTATTGAATTTTTTTGGTTTTTTAAGTTCAACAATGAACTCTGTGCAGTAACCAAATTCACCATCAAAAACTTCAGTATCAGAAATGAATTTATTAACTTCTAGTTCATTTTCTAGTGGTTTGATTGCATTGCCTTCAAAATATGCAAGAATTCCTTCAATAATTGCATATAGTCCTTCACCACCAGAGTCAGTAACATTTACTTCTTTTAAAACTGTTAATAAATTTGGTGTGTTATCACAACTTTTACGCGCCATATTTAAGGCTAATTTCAAAACATCAATAATATCTGTGTCAATTAAAACGCTTTCTTTTAGCCCTTCAGAAATTTCCCTGATAACAGTTAAAATTGTTCCTTCAATTGGTTTTAAAACAGCATTATAGGCATATTTTGCTGCTTCTTCAAACCCTCGAACCAAATCATAAGAATTTATATCTTTTTTATTTTGAAAAGCAACTGAAAAACCTTTAAAAATTTGACTTAAAATAACTCCAGAGTTTCCTCTTGCAGAAAATAACATATTTTGTGCAATCGCACTTGATGCATTAGATATTGATAGATTATCATTTAATTTAACCTCTTCTGCACCCAAAATTGTTGAAGCCATATTAGAACCAGTATCACCATCAGGGACTGGGAAGACATTTAATGCATTAATTAAATTTTGTTTATTTTTTAAATTATAAGCTCCAGATAAAACAGCATTTAATCACTCTTTTCCATTAATATTTCTCATTATTTAATCCCTTTTATGTAAACACTTAAACTTGATATTTTTAAATTATTTTTCTCTAATCTATAATTTAGTACTTGATAAATTTCTTCAACAATTATTTTTGCATTTAAATTAACTAGGATAATTAAACCAAGACTTAAATCGATTCCATTTTTTATTTGTCTACTTTTTTGAATAATAATCCCATTGTTTTCAAAATCAATGCCATTTTTTTGATCTAAAGGGCAAAAATCAACAATTCCAGCCACAACTGAGATCCAATTTTTAATGTTCGTTTCTAAAGTATCATATTCCATATTCTATAAACCCCAATTATTTTTTAATATAGTTTCTTTTAATTGGAAACATTGATGTTAATTTTGCAATCTCTTTTTTAATTATTTTTTTTAAGTCACCATTTTGATGTTCTCTTAAACATTTATCAATTAAATTTGCTAAGATAATGAACTCATCTTCAGTAAATCCTCTCGAAGTCATTGCTGCAGTCCCCAATCTGATTCCACTTGAAACAAGCGGACTTTCTGTGTCATTTGGAATTGAATTTTTATTAACAGTTATATTACATTCTTGTAAAATTGCTGAAGCTTCTTTTCCTGTTAGTCCATATGATTCTTTCACATCAATCATAAATAAGTGATTTGCAGTTAATCCGGAAATAACTTTCACACCCTTGTTAATAAAAGTTTGGCAAAATACTTTTGAATTCTTTAGCAATTGTTTTTGGTATTCAATAAATTCAGGTTGCATTGCTTCATAGAATGAAACAGCTTTTCCAGCAATTTGGTGAAACAATGCTCCTCCTTGATAACCAGGGAATACAGCACGATCAATTTTTTTAGCAAGATCTTCATTATTTGTTAGAATAATTGCTCCCCTTGTTCCTCTTAATGTTTTGTGTGTTGTTGTCATGATTACATCAGCATAACCAACAGGAGAAGGGTGCAATCCAGCAATTACTAACCCTGAAATGTGTGAAATATCAGCAAATAAGTAAGCACCAACTTCATCAGCAATTTTTTTAAACTTATCAAATTCAACAATTTGCGAATAAGCTGAATAACCACAAATGATCATTTTAGGTTTAACTTTTTTAGAAATTTTTAGAACTTCGTTGAAGTCAATTATTCCGTCTTCATTAACACTGTATGTATAAGATTCATAAAAAATACCGCTAAATGAGATTTTATACCCATGTGTTAAATGTCCACCTGAATCAAGTGATAATCCTAAAACCTTGTCACCAGGATTTAAAAGCGACATATAAACAGCAGCATTGGCGACAGAACCAGAATATGGTTGAACATTAGCAAATTTAACATTGAAAAGTTTTTTTGCTCGCTCTTGTGCTAGTAGCTCAATTTGATCAATGTATTCACAACCACCATAATATCTTTTTCCGGGATAACCCTCACCATATTTATTGGTTAAACATGAACCTACAGCATTCAATACATCTTCAGAAACATAGTTTTCAGAAGCAATCAATTCAATATGTTCTTCTTGTCTTTTAGATTCATTTTCAATAATTTGCGCAATTTCTTTGTCATGTAGCGATATTTTTTTATACATATTCAACCTCTTTATATAAAAATAAAAAAACTAAACTTAAATTAGTCTAGTAATGATTTTTGTTCTTTTTCTAATTTTTCTAGTTCAATTCTTTTTTTATTGTCGATATTTTTTTCTATTTTTTTAATAACTAACAAAATAGGAAGTGCCAATAATGCTAAACCAACAGCAGGTAATACCCGATATATTCAACTTTCTGCACCAGATGATACAACGAAAGATGACATTGCAATTGCAAATGGGACTAAAAAAATTAAGGAATTTCTTTTCAGTGCTTTAAATTTAAAAATTAGTAAGCAAGCAACTAACGTTTGCAATGTTGCAATTAGAATTGCAACTGGTAACAAAAGTTCTCATCTTGCAAAATTTTTGGTTGTTGGAATAATTCAACCATCTTTTCCAATTAACAAAAATAAAATAAATGAAGGTATTGCAATTAAAAATAAACTTGTTAAAGCAGTTTTTCATGAATCTGAAAGAGTTCTTTTTTCTTTTTTGATTTCAAAGCTTTGATAATTATTAATATTTATTTTTTTATTCTTTCATTTTTTGTGATTTGACATTTATCATACCTCTTTTATTTTAAATATAAATTTTATCAAATATTGCACCTTATTTTAAATTGAAATTAGTAATTTCCTAGGATAAAACAATAAAAAAAATCAAATTATTGAATTTATTGAATCTAGTGAACTGATTTTTTGTTTTTATTTGAATTTTTTATAGATTATAAAATCTAAAATTCATCGACTATTTTTCAGATAGATTTTAATTATAAATGTTCAATAAATTAATTATTATTGATATTTTTTTAGTTACTACTATAATTTATTTTAAAGTAAGTTATTTGTAATTAAAAAAAGATTAAATTTATGGAGAACAAACAAGAATGAAATTAATACAAGTAGAAGCTCACGGATTTAAATCATTTGCAGATAAAATCACCTTAAAATTCAATGGCGGAGTTGCAGCAATTATTGGACCAAATGGTTCAGGAAAATCAAACATAAATGATGCAATTCGTTGGGTTTTAGGTGAAACTAGTTCTAAAGCACTACGTGGAGATAACATGGAAGATGTTATTTTTGCTGGTTCCAAAACAGAAAAAGAAATGGATCGTGCTGAGGTAGTTTTAACATTTGATAATAAAGATCGGGCAATTAGTGTTCAAGATGATTTTTTTACAATATCACGTGTCTTAAATCGAGGTAAAGGATCAAATGAATATTACATTAATGGTGAGATTGCGCGTCAAAGAGATATTAAAGAAATTGCCATGCAAAGTGGAATTTCAAAATCTTCTTTAGCAATTATTAGTCAAGGAACAATTTCGGATATTGCTGAAGCTACACCTGAAAGACGGCGTGAAATTTTTGAAGAAGCATCAGGAACTTCGATGTATCGTTCAAAAAAACAAGAAGCAATGCGTAAATTAGAAAGAACACAAGAAGCACTAAATCAAATTGAAATTGTTGTTCAAGAGTTAGAAAAACAAATTAAACCATTACAAAAGCAAGCTGAAAAAGCAAAAATTTATACTCAAAAAACCCAGGAACTAAAAGATCTTGAAGTGTCTTTGTTGATTCATGATTTTATTGAACATTCACAAAATCTTGAAAAATTAAGTACTGAATCTTTAACTTATAGTCAAGAAAAAGAAGATTTAGAAATAAAAATAAAAATGTATTCGGACATTGTTGAACAAAAAAGTGATTTAATGGCAAATTTAGATTCAACAATTACAAAATTAAGCACCCAAATTGATGAAATAACAAATCAAATCACAAACCTAGAAATTCGGGCAGCAAGAGAAGAAAAACATCGTGAGATGCTAATTAATGGTGAAATAACTGTTGATAATAAACAAAAAAAAGCTGCTTTAAAAGATGAATTAAGTTCTATTCATACAAAAATTTCAATCATAAAAGAATTTATTCAAAAACAAAAACAAGAAATCAACAGTCTTAATGAAAAAATTGTTGCTATCGCTGCAAAAAAACAAGATATCAAAAATGAGATTGATTTTCAAAAAGATAAAGTACAAAAAATAAATTCAAAATTAGATTACTTATTAAACATTAAAAATTCAAGAAATAATCTACAAAAAGGAACAAGAAATATTGTTAATAATGCGCATTTATTTAAAGGATTTAAAGCATTAGTAATTGATCTTATTGGAGTTGATACACAATACAAAATTGCAATTGAAACAATATTGGCAAATGCTTTGCATCATATTGTTGTGGACAACTCAGAAACAGCAGTTAAAGCGATTGAATTTTTAAAAAATAATAATGGTGGAAGGGCAACTTTTATTCCTTTAGGTTCAATTGCTCCAAAGCATGTTGTTGAACATTATGCAATTGCTGCACAAACGCAAAAAGGATTTATTGGTATTGCTTCAGATTTAGTCGTTGTAGAAAAAGAGTATGAAATTCTAAAAAAATTCTTATTGGGCAATATTTTAGTTGTTGATAATATTGAAAATGCAAATAAAATTTCAAAATTATTAGAAAAAAGATACATGGTTGTAACGCTTGATGGCGATATCATTCGTGTTGGTGGTGTTCTAAGTGGGGGACAAAAAAATGAAGATTCCTCATTGTTGGGTTTGGATGAGCAAATTAAAGATTTAGAATCGCAAAAACCAAGTATTCTAAGTGACATTGCACAAAAAAATGAAATCTATATTAATTTAGAACAAGAAGAAAAAAACTTAGGAATTTTATTATCAAATATTAGTTTAGACATTAGAAAACAAGAATTTCTTTTAGAAAGTAATGAAACTAAATTTGATGAGTTAAGAATCAAATATGAAAGCATTAGTGATGAAAAAATTGATGAATTAAAAGTTGTTGATATTGCTTCAGAAATTCAAAAATTAATTCTTGAAAAAAGTAATTTAATTGCAACTAGAAATTCACAAAATGAATTACTACAAACAACCAAAAAAGAATTCTCAGATGCAAACACAAAAAAAAGTATTGCAAACAATGAACTTAATATTTTGATTACTAATAATGCAAATAAGATTGCTGAAAAAACCAAATCAGAAGTAATGATTAATAACATTACAAAAAGATTAGCAGAGCAATATAATATGCTTTTTGAAACGGCTAAAGAATTTTATAATCCTGATATTGATTTTGAAGTTGCTAGAAAAATTGTTGATGATTTAAAAAATGATATTAAAGAATTGGGTTATGTTAATCTAAACTCAATTGCGCAATTAGAAGAAGTCGAAAGTCGTTACAATGAAGTTAAAACACAAGAAAAAGATATCATTGAAGCTAAAAGAACAATTGAAGAAGTAATTGATGAAATGGATAAAATTATTATTCAAAGAATTACTGAAACTGTTTCGCTTGCAAATGAAGAATTTAAATATGTATTTTCAAAAATGTTTGGGGGTGGAACGGCTGAAATAAGATACACTGATCCTGATAACTTATTAGAAAGTGGGATTGATGTTATGGCTCAACCTCCTGGAAAATCAATTAAAAATTTGAAACTATTTTCAGGGGGTGAAAAAGCCTTGATTGCAATTTCATTGCTATTTTCAATCTTGAAAGCCAAACCATTACCATTATGTATTTTGGATGAAGTTGAAGCGGCTTTAGATGAAGCAAATGTGATCCGTTTTGCAGAATTTTTACAAAACTTAAAAGAAAATACACAGTTTATTGTGATTACACACCGTCAAGGAACAATGGAAAGAGTTGATAAATTATATGGTGCAACCATGCAAAAAAGAGGGGTAACTAGTTTTTTCAGTGTTAATCTAACTGAAGCTAAAAAACTGATCAATTAAATAATTTATATTTCTCAAAATTGACCCCACAAGGATTAAAAAATGATTATGATATAATTAATTAGCGCAATATTTAAGGAATTAATTATGTATGGATTAGTTTTTTATTTAAAAAAAGAAAACTTAATTAGAGAATATACAAAAGAAAAAGAAAATATTGATAAAGAAAACTATAAGCAAGCATATGAAGATATTCGTGATATCTTACGTCATTATGGTTTTCATTGATTATCAAACAGTTTCTATTTCTCAAGATCAATAAATAATTTGTTACAAATTACTAAAGCCTTACAACATTTAAGAACAATAAATTGATTTAAAAAATCATTAGTTTCTTTTCATGTTTTTAAAATGGAGGATTTATCAATTTTTACAGACTATATTATTGAAGAAGATTAAAATAAAAATGAAGTTAAAAGATTTTTTCTATCTTAAAACTTCATTTTTTTAATTCCATAATAATTAAGATTATTTTTATAAAAATTAGTAATAATCTGGGTTTAATAAATCATCAAAGTCTCTTTTTGCAAGTTCTTTTTTAAATTCATTTATTAAATCACTTTTTTCATATTGGTTTTTAAATCCAGTTACACTGTCATTTAATTCTAAATATTGACCAGAAGAGCTAAATCATGGGCCAACTAAATGAATAAATTCACTTACCATCCCATGGTTTTTAATTGATTCATCAATTAGATCATAAAGATTTTCAGCTTCATATATTTCTCGATCACTCATCATAAAATTAATTGAAGTTCCGAATATTTGTTGATTAAATTCAACCTTATCAATCTGTTTTCATTTTTGAATAAATTTCTTAATTTGTTCTAATTTATTAATATCAAAAGACAATATTGATTTATAAATTTTTGCATTAATTTGGTCATCTAAATATGTCATTTCACTAATAATTTCAAATAATAAATTTACATATTCTTCTTGATTTTTTGGATTTTCAATAGTCTTTATTTTATTTTCAAATAAATCCAAAATTTGATCTATATTAAGATCTTTTTCATATTTGATTAAAAAATTTAATTTGTTTTTATTTAAGAAATTCATTTTTTACTTTTTTATCATTCATTTAAAAATTATGATTTATCCAATCTTTTTAGAAGTTCAACAAAATTTTTATCTTTCATTGTATCGTCCAGATTTTTTTCAATAATTTTCATCATTAGTTTTTTATCGGTAAATCTTTTTGAATTTTCTACAAAAGTTCCTTTTGGTCATTTGTCCATTTTTGTTGCCTCCTTATCATAGAATCTTTAATTTAATTTTATCAAACTTTTGTTAGCATTGAATATAACAATTTAATAATATTTTTGCAAATTTATCAAAGATTTATCATTATGTTTTTGTAAATTCATTCCTTTATTGATTTTTTAGTATTTCCCATATTTGCTTTATTTTCTAATTTTTTAACAAATGTTTTTAATTCTTTTTCCAAATATTTTGAATATATATCAGAAATAAACATTGTATTATTATTATCATTTCAATAAAAGTAATATCCTAAAAATTTTAATAATTGCACTGCAAACATTAGAGCTCCTCTTTTATTACCATCATAAAAGAAATGACCATTTAATAATCTTATGAATATATCTGTTATAAAATCAAATATATCAATTTCTTCGTCAATATAACAATAATGATTAACTATTGATGTTAGAGAACCCATTAGACTTCCAGGCTCCTTTTCTTTAAAACGAATATCATCGTCATTTTTTATATTAAAAAGAAGTTTTAATTTTTTTATTGATTGACTATATATAGATTCTAAAAATGATATTAAGTTTTCATTAAATTTAATTAATTCAAATTTAACATTTATTTTTCAAAAATTTGATTTATCTTTTTTTGTAACATAAAAACTTTGTGTATTTTCATCAAAAAAGACTCTTTTTTTATTAGAAAAAGGAAAAAAATCAAGATTCATTGCTGGTAATGATTTTCTATCAATATTTTTTACTTCTTTTCATGTTTTCAATGTTAATACTATTTCTAAATATATTGTCTTCATATTTTGATTTTAGTAAAAAATTTCTGAATTTTTAAAAAATGAAGAAAGTGCTTTTTGGAATTATTATATTTTTTTGATGTTCTGACCTAGGGTTAAGAGATATTTCTAAATCATAGTTCAATCAAACCATATTGTTTCTATTATCATCAATTTTTAAACTTTTGAAATTTACAGCTAAATTTTCAATTTCAAAATTATCTGAATCTTCACTATTTAAAAAATTTATTTGAGTTCCATTTCTTATAACTTCTTCAATATCTTTTGAATTAGCATCTAATTTTATTATTGAATTTTTAAATATTTTTAATTCTGTAGTATTAAGATTATCAAAAGTATCAATTAAACTTAGAAGTGTCTTTTTATTGCTTTCACTTTTATTCAAATGCCTAATTACATAGTTAAAATCTAAAGTCTTATTTTTTAGGTAATATTTTTTTATATTTGCAGCAAATTTTTTTCCACTTTCACTTACTGTGTCTATTCTTAAATTAAAATAGTTATTCAAATAATCAATTGTTAATTTTTTAAATCCTTGAATTTTGATTTTTTTTGTTTTGGAATAAGTTTCAACACCATTATCTTCTTTTATTTTAAGACTAAATGTGATATCTAATTCTCCTAACTGGTCATCAATATTTAGATCTTCATTAGCAAATTCAATTCTTAAACCATCATTTTTATTGAAATAGTCTTCCTTCTCATTATTTAAAAAGTTGTCAGCAACTTTCTTTGTATTTCTTAGACTATTTAAAAAAAATGAAGGATATCTATTAAAATCTATGTCATTTTTTATGGTAATGTAATTATCAATTAAATGATCTAAAATTTTTTTATTATCTCAATCTTTATTTTGAATTTTTTTATTTATGACTTTGATCTTTTTTGAAATTTTTTCAACATTATTGTTTACTTTTCTATCATAATTTATATTTAATTCAAAATTTATTCCTTCTTTTTTACTATTAGAGAATTTAATTTTATTTTCGTGATCAACAAAATAATTTTTTGGGTGTTTTTTTATTTGACCAATTATATTTATCTTATTTCCTAAACTACTAATTCCTATTATTTTAATATAACTTTCTAAGTCCTTGTTTTCAATATCTACTATCTTTTTATTTTGCTCAAAAAGTTTTTCATTATCTATAAATATTGATATTGAATTTTCATCAAATATTTCAATTTTTTTGAACCCAGAAATATTAATTTCTTTATTTGATACTTTAAAATCTTTTTCTTCAATACCAATTGAAATTGAAAGAGTTCCTTTTGATTCATCAAAAGCAATAATTTTTATATTTGATATTTTAATTCCATTTTCTTCTTTATTAATTATTTTTGAAATTGCTTCTTCTACTGTTAATTCATTGGTAAGCCTATAAAAATTAGCCAGTTCACTATATTTGTCAAAACTTAGTCCTTCAACTTCCTTAGATTCTTCACTTCATTGGTTATTTGGTTTTAGTTGAGGTTGAGGCTGAGGATTTGGATTTGGATTTGAATTTTGATTGTCTTTGTCATTGTTTGAATGATCAGGAACTGGAATTGGACTTGGATTTGGCGAAGGGTTAGGAATTATTTCATTCTTATCATTGTTTGAATCTTGACTTGTATCATCTCTATTACTTGAATTATTTTCATTTTCATTAGTGTTTTTAGCTTCATCATTTCTATTCTCACATTTTGCTGACAAAATTGTAAGTGGTGAAATCATTCCTATTAAACCCATTAAAAACAAAATATTTTTTTTAACTCTTTTCATATAATACATTTTATATTAAATTAATGAATAACTTAAATTAGATGAGATTTTCTATTGTTTGATTTTAAAATCAAATTAAAAAAACACGAATACATTTTTTGTATTTCGTTGTTTTTATTTAATAAATTCTTTTTGCATATAAGGAATTAAAACTTTAGGAATGTTAATACTTCCATCTTTGTTTTGATAATTTTCTAAAATTGCTGCAACAACTCGATCAATTGCTAAACCAGATCCATTAATTGTATAAGCATATTTAGTTTTATTATCTTTTGTTTTGTACCGAATTTTAGCGCGAATTGCTTGGAAGTCTTTATAGATTGAAATTGAACTTGTTTCACGATATCTTTGTTCTGATGGGATTCATAATTCCAAATCAATTGTTTTGGCTGAACCAAAACCTAAATCACCAGTACATAAAAGAATTTCCCTAAAAGGAATTTCTAATAATTGAAGAATTAATTTTGCATCATCAACAGTTTTTTTTCATTCAACCAAAGCATCTTCTTCACTAACAAATTTTACTAATTCAACTTTATGAAATTCATGTTGACGAATTAAGCCTTTGGTATCTTTGCCTCCACTTCCTGCTTCTGAACGAAAACATTTGGTATAAGCAACATATTTAATTGGATTTTCTAAATTTAGAATTTCATCATAATGATAATTTGTAATTGGAACTTCAGCAGTTGGGATTAATCATAAATCACTATTTTCAATCTTGAATAAATCATCAGCAAATTTTGGTAATTGAGCAGTCCCATATAGCATATTTGAATTAACTAAATGCATTGGCATGATTTCTTTGTAACCATTTTTAAGATGTGTATCAAGCATAAAATTTTCAAGTGCGCGGATTAATTTGGCACCATCATTTTTGTATAAAACAAAGCGTGACTTGGCAAGTTTAGTTGCTCTTGTAAAATCAACAATATCTAATTTTGTTGCAATTTCATAATGGGGTAAAACATTTTCAACTAAGCCACGCCCTAAATTTGGATATTCATTAATACAAAGATTACTTTCTTCATCCAATCCAACTGGTACATCATCATAAGGAATATTAGGAATTTGCAATCTTAATTGCTCAACTTCTAAAAAAATTTTGTTGGTTTGATCTTCAATAATTTCAATTTCTTTTTTTACTTGATTAACTTCTTCCATTAAGGTATCACAGTTTTCTTTTCTTCTTTTTTTAATTCCAATTTCTTCGCTTAATGAATTTCTTTTTGCTTGTAAAATCTCAAGATTATGAATTAATTTATTTCTTTTTTCACCTAGTGAATAAATTGCTTCCAATAGTGAATGATCAAAGTTTCTTGTTGCTAATTTTTTTGTAACTTCTTCTTTATTTCTTAAAAGATATTTTAGATCAATCATTTAATTCTCCTTATATTAGTTTAAATTTTATACTTTTTTTGTTCAAAAAAATTAATGAAAAACCCAAAAGATAACTTATTTTTAAAAAAGGAATAAAATGGGTGTTTATGTTACAATTTAAAAGATAATGGAAAGACAAACTTCAAAAGTTATTGGGCAGTTTAAGAAAATTCTTTGGCAATCAAGTGATTCAAAAACATTGATTGTCTCTTTTTATATCAAAAAAAACGATGATCTTAATCCTGTTTCATTGAATAAATATGAAGGAATTTCCATAACTTTTAAAAATAATCTTTTTGCTGATTCAAAAATTGTTTTTGAAGAGCAAGATTATCAACTTAGTTTGATTAAAAATCAAGTTTCAAAATATCCTGATAGTTATTTAATTGATTTATCTTCAGAAATCTTACCAATTAAAAATAAAGAAACTGAGATTAATAAACTAAATTACCTAGTTCGTGTGTTAAGATTACCAATTTTTAAAAAACTAGTTGATTCCAAAGCAGGAATTTTAGTTAATGAACTAAAAGAAGACCTCTTTTTTAAAATTATTAAGAATCAAAGAATCAATGGTAGCTTATTTGGAATAGAGGAAGAAACTTGAAATGAATTTGTTTCAATTGTAAAAGAAAATTATGCATTTATTTCTGATATTTCAGCCTTATTTAAAATTGATGTGAGTTTAAATTTTTATAAGCAAATAGCAAAAACATTTCAAAATCTCAATGAATTTCTTGAAGAATATCATGATAATTTTTATCAATATTATTTTGATGCAGATGAAGATAAAAAAGTAAGATTAACTGACCTGGATAAAATTGTAAAAAATTATCATCCTGAAGCTTTTGCTTATAAAAATGCAACATATTTATACCATTATTTACAAGAATACTTTTTTTTATCTGGAAATACAAGAATAAAAAAAGAACTTTTATATAAAATACTTTTTCAAAATAATTATGGTCAAGAATTGTTTAAAGAAATCAATAAATTTAATGCTGCAAAAGAAGAATTAATTCAAAAAGTTTATTTAATTGAACTAGCTTATGATGATGGAATTTATTACACAACTCGTGACATTATTTATATGGAAAAATATGTCATTAATAAATTAATTCATATTAATAATTTAAATGTTAATTTTGATATTTTGTTTGAACCAACAATGAATTTTGATCAAACACAAGAATTAGCAATTAAAGAAGCACTTGCAAAAAAATTACTTTTAATTACTGGTAATCCAGGAACAGGGAAAACTTTAATTACAAATGAAATTATTCATCATCTACTAAAAAAATATGACAAAGAAAACATTGCAATTTTAACCCCCACGGGGCGAGCAACAATTAATATTAATACAAAACAAAATGACGTTAAAGCCCAAACAATTCATAGTTTTTTACAATGAGATGCTGATGAAAATAAGTTTTATATTAATGAAAAAAATCCAATTTCAATTGATTGTTTAATCATTGATGAATTTTCAATGGTTTCACTTGAACTTTTTTATCATTTATTGAAAGGTCTTTCTAAAAAGTCATTAAAAAAAATTATTTTAGTTGGTGACAAAGATCAATTGCCAGCAATTGGCTCAGGTTATTTAATTAATGATTTCATTGACGCAAAAATTTTTGAAACAATTTTTTTAGAAAAAATTTATCGTCAAGCTGAAAATTATCAAATTGTTCATGATGCTCTAAAAATTAATCAAGGACTTATGCCTTTTTTTGATGGAAGTAGCTCGCAATTTATTGAGTGTGAACCTGAATTATTAAAAAAGGAATTAATTAAAAAAATTGATTTATTGCTAGAAGCTGGATATGATAAAAAAGAAATTGCAGTCCTAAGTCCAATTTATAAATATCAAACAGGGATTGATGAACTAAATATTGAATTAAATGATTATTTTAGAAAAAAAGAAAATCAAGAAATAATTACATATCATGATAAAAAACTTGCCTTAAATGATAAAGTAATTAATTTAGTTAATGATTCAAAACAAAAAATTTTTAATGGGGAAATTGGTTATATTTCGCGTTTTGTTTTTGGAAATCTTAAAACAAAAAAAGAAAAAATTCTTACCCATATTGGTGTTGATTTTGATCAGGATAAAAAAAGCATCACATATTCACGAAGCAATTTTTTTGAAAACACTTACCCAGCTTATTGCACAAGTGTGCATAAATATCAAGGAAGCGAAACAAAAGCAGTTATTGTTGTTTTATTTTCTGAAGCAAAAAAATTATTAAGCAAGAAATTAATTTATACAGCGATTACAAGAGCAAAACAATATAGTGTTATCATCGGAGAGAAAGAAGCTTTAGAATTTGGAATTAAAAATGATAGTGATTCAGAAAGAATAACAAATATCAAATACTTGTGAAATAAAAGGAGTTAAAAAAATGAAATTAATTGTTGGGTTAGGAAACCCTGGAGTTGAATATGAAAAAACAAGACATAATGTTGGTTTTATGGTGATTGATAAATTATCTGAAAAACTAGAGGCACCACTTAAAGAAAAAAAATTCAACGGAATCTTTTTTAAAAATAAAGATGTGATTTTAGCAAAACCCTTAACTTATATGAATAATAGTGGTGAATTTGTTAAAGCAATTTCTGAATATTATGATATTTTGATTGATGACATTATTGTTGTTTATGATGATATGGATACTGAACTTGGAAAAGTTAATATTCGTCAAAAAGGTTCGTCAGGTGGTCATAATGGAATTAATAGTATCATTCAGCATTTAAAAACAGATGAAATCAAACGTTTGAAAATTGGGATTGGAAGAAGTAATAATGCAATTAATTTTGTGTTGGGTAAATTTAGTTTTGCAGATTACCAGATCATTGAAAAAGTTATTGATGTTGCAACTGAGGCATTGATTTCATTTATTTACAACGACATTCGTTATGTAATGAATAATTTCTCAAACAAAAATCATGACAAATAAGATGATGCAGCAAATAAATAGTAAATTTTTCAATGAATTTGCAAACAAAAATATTACACTTGATAAGCCATTTATTTTAGGAATAAGTGGGGGTCCTGATTCAATGTGATTACTTAACCTAATGAAAAATCAAAATATTATTGTTGCTTGTGTTAATTACAACAAACGTGCAGATTCATGAGTTGATCAAAAAGTTGTTGAAGATTTTTGCAAAGAGCACAATATCAAATATGAACTATTAATTTTAGATCAATGTGAACAAGAAAAAAAAGGTAATTTCCAAAAAGTTGCAAGAGATGAACGCTATTGCTTTTATAAAAAAATTTATGATAAATATCAAGCCTCTTGTTTATTATTGGCACATCATAAAGATGATTTATTGGAAACTTATTTATTTCAAAAACAATCAAAAAGAAAACCTAGGAATGTCGGAATTTCAATATTAAATAATATTTTGGGAATGAAAATTTTTCGACCAATGATTAATCTTTGGTACAAAGATGAAATTTTAGAATTTTGCAAAAACTTCCAAATCCCTTATGCAATTGATTGCACAAATTTATTGCCGATTTATACAAGAAATAAAATTCGAATTGAATTAGCAAAATGCAAAAACAATCAAAAGGATTGTCTTATAAATGAAATTCATCAAGTAAATAAAGATTTAAGCAAAAAAAATCAAATTGTTGAATCAATATATCTTGATTTTGAAAAAAGCAATTTTAATTACAAAAAATTAGATTTAAATCATTGTTATATCAATGAAATTCTTTTTGAATATTTACACAGAAATCTTGGTGATATTAAAATCTCTAAAAATAAACTTATTGGATTTAAAAAATTCATTTTGTCACAAAAGAATTTTAAGTCATTTATTATTAATAAAAATCTCGCAATTTTTAAAAAGAATAAACTACTAAAAATTATTAAAATCGATAAAAAATAGGTTTTAATTTATAATTTTATTATTTATAAATAAATAAGGAGGCAAATTAATATTATGGACAAAAATAATAAGCCAGTTCAACCCAAAGAAAAGAAAAAAATTGGGATGGTTGGAATTATTGGAATTTTTATTGGAATTGTTGCATTAATTGTTTTAATTTTAATTGCAATTGAACAGATCCGAGCAGCATCAATTAAATTTCAAGATATATCATTCTTACAAAAAGTTGTTAAAGAAACAGTAGCAGATAATGAATTATATGTTTCTCAATGAATTGAAAATCCATATGCAGATACACTTTCAGTCACAATAGCAGGACCACCCAACAAAATTGGTCAACTATTAGGAAATAGTTCATATCCTTTTAATTCTTATACATTTACTGTGCATGTAAGTGGATTAATTGAGAAAACTCTTCCTAAAGCAGTTGTGAGCTGGGTTAATAAAGAATCAGTTACAACATACCATGGTGCACTATCAGTAATAACAACCGGAGCAAATGGCGCAGTCGGACAATATGTTGCAATTCCAGTTCCAAGACCAGGGATTTTTTCAAGATATATCAGTCCTGCCCTTAATTTTATTTTCATTGGTGTAATTATTATTGCTTTAATTTATAGTATTAGATCAATGTCATTAAGAGGTTTGGGTGGTGATATTGCAGGATTTAATAATAAATCATTAGCACAAAGAGTTTATTCAGATAAAAAATTTTCAGATATTGCTGGAAATGATGAAGTTAAAGAAGAAGTTTTTGAATTAGTTGACTATTTAAAAAATCCTAAAAAATATGCAGCAGCAGGTGCGAGAATTCCCAAAGGAATCTTATTAGGTGGACCTCCAGGAACAGGGAAGACCTTAATTGCCAAAGCAACAGCAGGTGAAGCAAATGTACCATTTTTCTTTATTTCAGCATCAAACTTTGTCGAAATGTTTGTTGGACTTGGAGCTAAACGTGTAAGAGACATGTTTGAAAATGCAAGAAAAGAAGCACCAGCAATTATTTTCATTGATGAACTTGATGCAGTTGGGCGTTCAAGAGGTGCCGGAATTGGTGGTGGAAATGATGAAAGAGAACAAACACTGAACCAATTACTAGTTGAAATGGATGGAATTAAAGAAAATAGTGGAATTCTAATTATGGCAGCAACCAACCGGACAGATGTCTTGGATCCAGCACTATTAAGACCAGGTCGTTTTGATCGGGTAATTACAGTTGGACTACCGGATGTAAAAGAAAGAGAAGCAATTTTAAAACTTCATTCAAAAGGAAAACAAATAGATCCAAAAATCAACTTTTCACAAGTCGCAAGAAGAACACCAGGTTTTTCGGGTGCACAATTAGAAAATGTTATTAATGAAGCCTCATTATTAAGTGTTAGAGAAAGATCAAAATTCATTACTTTAGACCAAATTGATGAAGCTATTGACCGGGTAATGGCTGGTCCTGCGAAAAAATCAAGAACAATTTCAGAAAAAGAAAATATTTCTGTTGCTTATCATGAAGCCGGTCATGCTGTTGTTGGGATTAAAATGCAAGGTGGTAATAAAGTTCAAAAAATTACTATCATCCCACGGGGACAAGCTGGTGGATACAATTTAATGATGCCTGAAGAAGAAAAATATAATCATTCAAGATCAGAATTACTTGCAATTATTACTTCATTTATGGGTGGTCGTGTTGCTGAAGCAATTATTTATGGCAAAGAAAATGTTTCAACTGGTGCAAGTGATGATATCGCAAAAGCAACAAACATTGCTAGAAAAATGGTTACTGAATGAGGATTATCAGATTTAGGTCCAATTAAATACGAAGAAGATAATGCTAATCCATTCTTAGGTCGTGATTATATGAAAAATACTTCATTTTCAAGTAAGGTCGGCCAAGAAATTGATGAAGAAATTAGAAAAATTATTCTAGAAGCAGAAAAAAAAGCGCATGAAATTATTTCATCAAATCGTGAATTATTAGAACTAATCAAAGACGCTTTAATTATTAAAGAAACAATAGTTGCCGAAGAAATTGAATACATTGCTAAAAACATGAAATTACCAGAGGAAATCACAACTACAAAAGAAACTTTAAAAGAAGAATATTCTGAAAATGATTTTAATAATTTATTTAATGAAATTTCTGGCAAGAAAAATATTACTGAAGATAAATATAAAGACGATCTTGACGAAGAGTTAAAAAAACACGCGATCAAAGATGAAAATGATGTTGCTGATAAAGGTAATAACGAATCTAAAGAAAATGATTTTGAAAATTAATAATTAAATTTAAAATAAAAATACAGATTAAAAACTAAATGCTAAAAATATTTTTTAAAAAAATTATTTGGCATGTGTAAATTACAATCTGTATTTTTTTATATTTTTTTTGCAGCAAATAAGATGATTATTTTAAAAAAGTAATTACTTTTTACAAAAAATCTTTAGAAAATGACTTATAATTTTTTTTGTAACATTAAAAGTTATATATTTTTAATTTAAGTACAATAAAAAATTAAAATACAAGATACTTTACAAATATATATCAATTTTTAATCAATTTAAGCAAGAAAAAACATTTATTAATTGATCACATGTAAATGTAATTTCTTTGGATTAATAATTTTAGTTTCAATATAAATAATTTACTTACGAAATTAAATAATATGAATAAATAAAATTTTGTTCTTTATATTATTTGCATTCTTTTATTAATAATTTGTTCTAATAAAAAAAATTAAAATAATTTAATTTCTTAGATTATTAATTTTTTTAATTTAATTTAAAAAAATAGCGTTAGATATTGAAATTTAAATTCATTGTTGGAATAAATTTTAATTTTAATAAGTTTAAATGCAAAAGCATTTTAAATAAAAATAATTTCAATATAAATAAAATAAAAAAAGTAATTAAAGAATTTTGTAAGCAATTAAAAAAGTATTTTGTATTTGAATAATTCATTCAATATTAAATTATTAGGAGATTATAAATAATGCAAAAATCAAGTAGAATCTTGTTAGCATTAGGTTCAATTGTCTCATTATCAACAATACCTTTAATTGCTGCAAGATGTGATAATCGAAAAAATTTAAAAGACTTTATTACTACACTAGAATTAAAAGAAATTAAAACTCAAGGTGGTCAAAAACTAAATTCTGAAAAAATTATTGAAGTATTCAAAAACAAAAATCAAAAAACAAAGGATTTTAAAAAATTAAGTGCAATTGATATTACAGATGAAAATGCAAAGATTTTTTCAGGTGAACATCTTGGTGATGTAATTGTAAATTTCAGTCTTGTGCGAGAAAAATTATCAGAGTTTTTTGATAAAAGAAATTTAGGTGAAATTGTAACCTTTGGTGGAAAAACTCCAACTAAAGAACAACTTATTAAATTAATTAATAAAAATAATCCAAAAGCAAAAAAATTACTTTTTGATGTTGAAGATATTACTAACAATAAAGCAAAAATAACCTCAAAATCTTATGATGATAAAGTTGAAATTAATTTTAATGTTGTCAAAGAAAAATTATCTGACATTATTAAAGTTACTAACTTAAAAGAAATTAAATACTTGTTAGGTGATAGACCAACAAAAAAACAAGTACTTGAAAAGATCATTAAAGAAAACCCTAATGCCGAATGTTTGGCTTTAGATTTAGAAATTGGGGAAATTAAAAAAGATGCAGAAGATAATAATAAATTTAGTGCAAAAATTGCTTCAAAAAAATATGAAATTAAAGACTTTAAAGTTGAATTCATTTCATCTAAATTTAAATTAAATGAAATTGCACCAGTAACTGACTTAGGTGAAATTAAAACATCAGAAAAAAGTGGATTACCATCATATTTAGAAATAATTAATAAATTAGTTGAAAAAAATCCAGAATTAAAAAAATTAAAAGAAACAAAAATGCTAAATTTGGAAGCAGATTTAGAAGTCAAAGATATTACCAAAGAAGAAGCAACAGTTATTTCATCTGAATTTAATAGCAGAATACAAGTTACTTATGCTCCAATCAAACAAAAATTATTAGATGTAATTGAAGTTACAGATTTAGGTGAAATTAAGTATCTAACTGGTGAACAACCAACTAAAGAAGAAATTTTTGTTGCACTTGTTGCAAAAAATCCAGAAGCTAAGAAATTTGAACAAGAAATTGATATCAAAGAAATAACATCAACTACTGCAATCGTTTCTTCATCAAAACATGATGATTCAGTTGAAATTAAATTTGTTTCATCAATCAAAACATTAAAAGAAATTGTTAATATTCCATTTGTTGATCTAAGAGGTTCTGAAATTAATAAATCAAATGACGAATTATTAAAAAAAGCAATTCTTGATGACATTAATAAAAAATATTCTGAAACTAAAAACTTAAGTATAAGTGTAGAATTAATAAGACAAGAAAATTCAGCTAAACTTATTAGTCCACAAAATGGGGAGTTAAAAATTCTTTTCTTAATTGATTAATTAAAATAAGAAACCTGATGCAATTCAGGTTTTTTATTTTTTTTAATTTATTTTATGAATGAATATTTTCTTGATCAAAGTATTTTTTTGTATCAATGTACAATATTTTATAAATTCAATCTAATTCAATAAGAATTATGTTTATTTCATTGAATTTTGCTGAAAATATGCTTATTTTGCAATAAAAACCAAAAAAGTCTTTAAAATAATTGATTTTAACATTGAAATGTTATATGTTTTAAACTTAAATAAAATAAATAACAATTTAAATGTAAAATACTTTTAACATATAAAAAATATAATAACTTTATATTCAATTTTTAAAAAGAATAATCGTAACACTTTTTAGATCCAACAAAAAAAATTTTTCATTTTCATCATTAAAACTTAATTCGTACTAATAAAAAAGCACATAGTTAACATTCACTTAGTTAGTTGAATGATTTAGGTTTTAGAATAATAATAAAGTTCTTAAAAAAACTGATCAGATATTTTGCATTTAATGAATTTATTTTTATTTAAGTTGATTAAAACATTGCTAATTTTGAAAATGAAAATGCTACTAAGAGTTTAATATTTTTTTAATGTTAAGATGCATTTTTATTTGTACATAAATAATTGAAATTTATTTAGAATTTAGGAGATTTATTAAACATAATATGAAAAAATCAAACAAAATTCTTTTAGTCTTAGGTTCGATTGGATCGCTGTCAACAATTCCATTAGTGGCAGCATCCTGCAATAAAAAAAAATCTCAATGAATTTATTAAAAATCTTGACTTAGGTGAAATTTCAACTAAAGAAAAAGATGGCATACCATCATCTGAAGAAATCATTAATGCAATTAAAGCTAAAAATGAAGCAACGAAAAATTTTAAAAATCTAAAAGTTGAAAATTCTCAAAAAGATGGCGATAAATTTATTGCTAAAGTTACTTCAAGTGATCATAAAGGTGAAGTAACTGTTACTTTTAAAATTAAGCCTACAGAAGTTATTGAAGAAAAAAAGAAATTAAATGGACTTATTAGGCAAACTACGCTAGAAGATATTTCAATCAAATTAAATGAAGGCGAAGAACAAACTGAAAAAATAGTTGTTGCAGCACTTAATAAAGAGATAGATAAGATCTTTGATGCTATTATTAAGGCAAATAAAGAAAAAGAAAATGAATTGCAATCTCTGAAGCAAGATAAAAAATTAGAAATAAAAGGAATTAAGAAATCTCGTAATCAGCCATGTATTTATTTAGCAAAAGTAACTTCGAGCGAATATATTGGTTATGTAACAATTAAATTTAAGATTAAGATTGAGTTACTGCAAAGACCTCATATAAGTGAACTTATTGAAAATCCTTATTTATCATTTCTACCCTTTGAGATCGATCTTAAAGGAAATGAAAAATCACCTGAAAAAATTCTTGAAAGACTTAATGAAGAAACAAACAAAATTATTGATTTTATTGTTGTTAATATAGTAGTTAATACTCAACTTAAATTCAAAAATAACTATGATTCCAAGTTAATTTCTACTTTAAGAAAAACATTGAAAATAAAAGATATTAAGAATAATGGCGATATCTATAGTGCTAAAGTTATTTCTAGTAAACATGAAGGTGACATTGAAGTTAAATTTAAAGTTAAGATAAATAAAAATGATCCAACCACTTTTAAAAAATTTGAAAGTTTAAAGGAATATATTAAGAAAACTAATTTAGTTACTATTCCAATTATGATTCAAAAAAATCAAGAGCAAAATGAAGATAAAATTTTTGCAAGTATTAATAGATCAATTTATGTAATTATTTTAAGAATTATTAATACAAATAATCTTGCTGGATCTAAAAGTAGTTGATTGCATAATAAAGATTTACTAGATTTTGTAGAAGAGCTAGATGTAAAAGATATTAGAAAAATTGAAGATACCAAATATGGTGCAAAAATTATTTCTAATAAATATAAAGGTGAAGAAGTAGAGGTAAAATTTGATATTGACATATTAAATGGAAAAAATTACAAACCAGTAAATGAGATTTTAAAAGAAACTAATTTAGAAAAACCTATTGAAATTGAAATTGAAGATAGTAAGGAAGAATTAGAAGAAAAAATTATTGATTCTCTTTATTTTGAAAAAGATCAGTTTATTCTTAAATTGCTTGAATCAAATTCTGAAGAAGTTGGAAAAGAAATGGGATTCGTATATGCTTTATATTTTGCAGCTTTTTCAAGAATAAAAAATATTAAAAAAGATGGTGATAAATATACAGCTAAAATTAGTTATTTAGATAGCAAAGAAATAACGATTACCTTTGCAGTTAAAATTAAAACAAAATAAATATCTACTTAAAATTATTAATTTGAATATTAGATTATTTAATTAATATTATTAGAAATATAAAAATTCACAACAAATCTGTTGTGGGTTTATTTTTAAAATTAAAATTAAGTTTGCATACATTCCTTGAATTTAAAATGAAAATATATTTTAATTTGAGTTTTCTTATTTTAAATAATCTATATATATCTTAATATCGATTTAATATTTTTAAAAAGAATCTAAAACTTGATTTTTTTAATGAAATATAATATTAAATAAAATTAGTTTTGCAATATTCTTAAATTTCAAATAATTCAATCTAAATAATTGTTAATTTATTGATATTTATTCCTATAAATTAAATGCCTTTTCATTTACAAAACTCTTTTAAATCAATTAATAATTTCTTGTTAATTCAATTAAATTGAATAAAAAGTGCATTTATTTCACTAAATATATATTAAATATATTTTTATTTTGTAAAAAAACTAAAAAAACATTTATAATAGTGTTTGTAACACTGAAAATGTTATATGTTTTAGACTTAGGTAAAATAAATAACAATTTAAATGTAAAATACTTTTAAGATATATCACTATAATACTTTCAATTCGATTTTTATAAAATAATATTAATAATTTTTAGTTTCAACAAAAAAATATTTTTCATTTTCATAATTAAGAATTCAATGGTAATTATAAGAAGAAGGATTATTATACTTAAATTACTAAATTACCATTTGAAATATTATTTTTTACATCAAAATTATCTACACAAAAATAAAGCATTGTCGATATTTATTTAATTAAAAATAATTCAATTTTTAGATTAATAATAAAATTTTTTTAAAAAACTTATAATGAAGCACATTTAATGAATTTACTTTACATAAGTTCTTAAAGCATTATTAATTTTGGAAATGAAATATGATGCTAAAAATTTAATATTTTTTTGAGTTGAAAAGCATTTTTTTATTTGTATACAAATAAACGAAATTTAAAAATATAAATTTTAGGAGAACTATTATAATAATATGAAAAAATCAAGCAAAATTCTTTTAGCTTTAGGATCAATTGCTTCAATGTCAGCAATTCCTCTAGTTGCAGCATCTTGCGATAATAAAAAGAATATAAATGAATTTATTAAAACCACAGATCTAGGTGAAATTACAACCAAAGAACAAAGTGGTACACCATCAGCAACAGAAGTTATTACTGCCGTTAAAGCTAAAAATGAAGCAGCCAAAGATTTCAAAAACTTAAAAGCTGAAGATATTAAAAAAGAAGGTGAAAAATTCACAGCTAAAGTTACTTCAAGCGATCACAAAGGTGAAGTAAAAGTTTCATTCACTGCTAAAAAAGAAGCAGCTCCAGTTGAAGAAAAAGACCTAACAAAATTATTTGATAAAAAAGAATTAGGTGAAATTTCAACAAAAGAAAATGACATTACAGTTGAAGAACTTAAAAAAGTTATTTTAGAAAAAAATCCAAAAGTTAAGGATCTAAAATTAACAATTAAACTTGCTGAAGGTGAAAAGAAAAACAAAGAAGCAACAGTTACAGCTGAAGGTCACAAAGGCGAAGTAAAAGTTACTTTTACTGCTAAAAAAGAAGCAGCTCCAGTTGAAGAAAAAGACCTAACAAAATTATTTGATAAAAAAGAATTAGGTGAAATTTCAACACAAGAAGATGACATTACAGTTG